>DASYYQ010000121.1:0-12223 GCA_035933545.1 Candidatus Acidiferrales bacterium
GAGTCGGGCGGAAAGGTGGAGTCCGGTGGCCCAAAAAGAGCGCAGGTTGACGCGTCGTTTCCAGATGAGATTGCCGCTGAAAGTTCGCTGGACGGGCGATGCCACGGTTGGTGAAGCAAGTACGGAAACGAAAGAAGTCAGTTCGCGCGGGATTTATTTCTTTCTGCCGAAGGATCTGAAGAACGGGGCGCCACTGGAGATTGTGATGACGCTGCCGCACGAGGTGACCTTGGCGGGTCCGGTGAAGGTGCGCTGTCTGGGACACGTGGTGCGCACAGACGCTTCGCGCGAGACGGATATCGGCGTGGCCGCGGCCATTGAGCGCTATGAATTTTTGCGCGACGCAGAAAAGTCACCGCCCAACTGAATTCTTGCCTTGCATCGGAGCTGGGCAGGAACAAGCCGGCGGAGTGGGTCCCTCAGCCATCCCCGCCGGCTTCTTTGTGTGCAGCGCCAACGCAAAGGGTGCCTCTCCACCCCTCGTTCTCCCCTGGGGTTATTTATGCTTCGGCGTTAAAGGCATTCTTCCTGAGAACATCGGACTGATTCGCGGGCGGGGATGCCCGCTATGCGTTCTGGCGACGGGGCGAATTGACGACGGGCTGGCCATTACCGATTAGCTTGGCGTGATTTTCGCCGCGTTCGGCGACATGATGACCCTCCGCGGTCGAAACGCGACTTCTGCAGCTGGCGCACCGGCAAGCCTTAATCTATCATCCTGGAAGGGGAATCCTCACCGCTCGGATTTTGTGTGCGGGTGATCGGCGCCAACAAGGCGCAAAATCGACTCGCGTGGTAAAATACAGGTTCAATCGGCTCCGGGCCGGACGCGAGCACTCCCCCCTCTGCCCGCGAACTTTCTGGCTCATTGATACGGCTTCACCTGTTGAGGCGTTTTCGTGAAAAGGAGACTTTGGTCTATGCGCAAAGCGTTGGCCGTCTCATCCGCACTTTCCCTTTTTTTCCTTCTGCCGCTAATTTGTCATGCCGCGCCGCGGCCTAGTGCGCCACCATTTTTTCAATCGCAGCAAGATCAGCAGGGTCAACAGGACCAGCAGCAACAGGACCAGCAATATGACCAAAGCGATCAGGGCTATCAGGAATACGTCCCCTATTCTCCTGAGCAGCTCGATAATTTGCTAGCGCCCATCGCGCTTTATCCTGATCCGTTGCTGGCACAAGTGCTGCCTGCGGCGACGTTCACGGATCAAATCGATGAGGCCGCGCGTTACGTGCGCGCCTATGGCGAAGACGGCGTGGATGACCAGCCGTGGGACATCAGCGTCAGGTCAGTGGCGCATTATCCCGAAGTGCTCGACATGATGGACGAAAAGCTCGATTGGAC
The DNA here is from genome assembly GCA_035933545.1 of Candidatus Acidiferrales bacterium. Lineage (GTDB taxonomy): Bacteria > Acidobacteriota > Terriglobia > Acidiferrales > UBA7541 > DAHUXN01. The sequence continues at coordinate 1,346 of DASYYQ010000121.1, forward strand.
TACCGCCGTGGGCCAGGCCTACGTAAATCAATCCACGGACGTCATGGAATCCGTCCAGCGGCTGCGCAGGCTTGCGTACGACCAAGGCAATCTGGTTTCGAATCCAGAATGGCAAATCGTCGACAACGAAGGCTACATTCAAATCTGGCCGGCCAGTCCGGAATACATTTACGTTCCCACGTATGATCCGGGCATCGTTTATTATCAGCGCTGTTATTACGGCGATCGGTTCAGTTTCGGCTTCGCATTTGGCACAGGCTTCCGCATCGGAATTTGGCTCAATCGCGACACGGACTGGCGCAACCATCGCATTTACTACACTGGTTGGCGCGACAACGATGAATGGCAGCGGCGTTCACGTCCATATATCGAGAGGAATGACGTACGCGTGCGGAACGTGTATATCAACAACAGGGTGAACGTCACCAACGTGACGGTAAACCGCACGATAGTAAATCGTGCAGTCAACGTCGAGAACATTAACCGCTACAACGGCGTGCATCGGGACGTGACTTTTAACAACTTGGCGCGGAATCGAGGTGTTCCCGCGAACCGGCCACAAATCAACAATCGCGTCATCAACAACAACATCAATACTGGCGATCCGCGGCTAAACCAATTCCGCGGCCGTCAGCAGCCGCCAATGCCGGGGCCGCCACAGCAGCGTGTTCCTCAGGAAAATGTGCGGCCGACGCCGCAACAGGAACAGACGCGGCCGGGAGTTCAGCAGCGGCCGCAAGCGCAACAGCCACCTCGGCCCGCGGCGCCGCCGCGGGTCTTCCCGCCGGAGCAGCGTCCTTCGCAACCTGGGCAGCCTCGTCCTCAACAGCAAGCGAGGCCGCAGTACCAGCCGCAGGCGCGACCGCCGCAGCAATCTCGGCCATCTCCTGCGGTTGAGAATGGGCCGCACGCCTTCGGACGCAGTGAAACAACATTTAATCCACGCGCCGCACAGCAACGAGGCGCGCAAAGCCGTCAGCAGATGAGCCGGCCGGTTCAGAGAGCTGCACCACCGCCGCGTCCGTCGCGGCCTGCACCGTCACGCCCGCATGGCCACGGAGGTGCGCAATGATTGCTCAACCGAAGGGTTCTCAACTGGCGCAACAGCGCCGTCGCAGATTGGCTGCGTTTTGCTGTTTTCTCGGAGTTGTCCTAATGATTATTTGCGGCGCGCGCTTTGTTCGCGCGCAGGCACCCGGTCAAAAAACTTTTTCTTCACCGGAAGACGCCATGCACGCCCTGATTCAAGCGGTCAATTCCAAGGATCGCGCCGAACTGGGCAAAATTTTCGGCCCGGAGTACAAAGATCTGCTGTCCGGCGACCCCGTTGAAGATGACAAGGATCTGGCGGACTTCGACGCCGGCCTTCAACAATCCGTGCAACTGCAAAAGCAAAACGACACGGCCTACACTTTGCTCGTCGGCGACAACAAATGGCCTTTTCCTGTTCCCATTGAGACTGAGCACGACAATTTGTGGATGTTCGACACCAAGGACGGCTTGCAGCAAATTCTCGACCGTCGAATCGGCGAAAATGAACTTTCAGCGATCGCGACTGCGCGCGCTTACGTTGTGGCGCAGTGGCAATACTTCACCGATGATGACTGGGGTCATGACGGCGTTTGCGCGTACGCACAAAAATTCGTCAGCACGCCCGGACAGCACGACGGATTGTACTGGGAGACTGCGGAAGGGGACCCGCCCAGTCCTCTTGGTTCGCTTGTCGCCGAAGCGCGCTCCGAAGGCTATGGTGCGAGAAATCGCGCCACGACGTCGACGAGCGGGGGCTCTACCAGAAGCTCCACTGGCACTTCCGGCGGCCATCATCCGTTCCACGGGTATTTTTTCAAGATTCTCACGCGCCAGGGACCCCATGCTCCCGGCGGAAGATACAATTACATTATTAACGGGAACATGATCGCGGGATTCGCTCTCATCGCCTATCCTGACAAATGGGGGAATTCAGGGGTTATGACCTTCATCGTGAACCAGCAGGGGCGCGTGTACGAGAAAAACCTTGGACCCAACACGGACAAGGTAGCCGCGGCTGTCACCGAATATGATCCCGACACAACGTGGAAAATGGTCGACTGGCACCCCGGGGCTCCAGCCGCTCCAGCCGCAGCCACTCAAAAGTAACAGTCGCTATTGGACCCGGGAACGATTCGCCTTCAAAAATGGGTTCACTTGCGGATGAAGAGACGGGGTTAAGCGCACATTTTGTGGGACCGAACTGGTTTCTTTTGCGGCTGCGTGATTTCAAAAATTCCTTGTCGATGCCCAACGGTAGCGGTTTGTTCGATTTGACCTGAATCTGCAGCGCACAACATTCTTTCGATAGCTTCGCGGTTTGTACGGTTGCGCGTGAACCACAGTGCCAGCTCTCTCGATAGCGGCCGGCCAAATTCAGCCTCCATCTGTCTCAGCTCTTGGTCACTGAACTCCGCATATGCTGGCGCTTCGTCCATCTGCCCGTATCTTGTTTTCAGGATGCCCCAAGGTATTGTGCGAATGAGGGCAGCCCCGTGTCTGTGACCTGCGTCACCGAACGCGGAATAGCGCCCGCGCTGCAATTGACTATCCGCAGTGTTCGATGCTGAGGTCACGGCACTGCTCTGGCCTTTGCCGCTGATTCCGACGAGCACCACGCCGGCTATCACCAGGCCTGTCGCCACAGCTTTCGTTGCAAGTTGCCAGCCGCGAAAGTCCTCTTTCAGCCATCGCGGCTTGATCTTCGTCAATAAAAGCGCGCCAACAAAGATAACCGCGTATCGCACGCCCGCGATCGCGGACACAACTGCCGGATGCATCAGACTGATGGCGTAGAAAATCAAAAAGGATCCAACGCCAGAAATAAACCGGTTCACGAAATACCAGAAGCGGTTGCTTGGCTTGTCCTGGCCCGATTCGGCAAAAATTTGCGCGCGCCAGGAACGTCGGATTAATAAGGTCATGGCTCCCGCAAATGTGCCGATGGTAAACCAAACGTACCCGGTCACGAAATTCGTATGGTTGTAAACGACTTTTTCCAGAACGTTTACCAGGCCGAATAGTCCCGAAGACAGCGCCATGGAAACCAGCAGTTTTTTCAAGGGCAACTTCTCCGAAAAGAACATGACGAATCCGCCGGCCGTCATGATGGCAAATCCAATCAGTTGTTCGCCGGTCATCTGCTTGGAAAGCAGCGCCAGGGCGATCAGCGCCGTGGCTACCGGCGAAAACCCGCCCATAATGGCAAGCGTTTCGGAGGCTTCTCCTCGTTTCAGCGCTTCGTAATAGAAAAAAATTGCCAGTAAATGAATCAGGCCCGCCAAGAATGCGATGGACATCAAGCCCAGCGAGGCAGGCTTGTACCCGAAGGGCACCAGCACCACCCCGAAGACGCTCAAACTGCCAAGCCAAAAAACATAGCTAAACAGGTTTTTGGTGCCGGAACGTTTGAGCAACACCTTGTCCCAAACGAGGGAGATGCCGATCAGGCCGTGGGCGATAACCGCGAAGAGCGGACCATTCCTGAGAATAGAGTCCATTCAAATACGCAGAAGTAAGACCTCGTGGTGACTGCGCAAGGCCGCCTGTGATGCAGTCGCTGCCATCATCCCGGAGTTTGAGCGCTAACTGCATGCAGGGAAGCACTCTGCCAAGATGATTTTCTATCGGAGATGGTGGCAACACAAAATTGCCGCGGTCGGTGCAATTTTGCCACTCTTGAGCTGGGGAGTGCGCGGATTGAAATCGAGCGCTAATTTGATTTGCGCTGAGCGACGTTTAAGAACACACTAGATTAGCTGAACGCCTTTGCTTCTCCCTCTTCGGGTGCCAGCGGTTTCACAGCGGAAGTCCTAAATACTTCCGCGATTTTCCCCCTTCCGCGCGTGTTTTGCCCCAAATATTTAGCAAATGTGGGCCAAACAAAATCACGCCGATCGGCGATTATCGATGAATTCCACAACGGGCCACAAATCTCCCGCGGGGCGCGATGCGCCACCCCAAACTCTTTCGTTGAATTTTCGCAAGATAGACAGGCGTGATTGGTGGCTGTGGTCCGTGGCCATCGTCGTCACTTTATTGCTCACTGCTGGACTTGTCTCGTTTCTGCTCCCCGGCCTGGAAAGAGGAGAGAGCAGCTCGTCTACTTCTCTTTTTGCGCCGCAAATCGTGAGAGGGCTGCTGGGACTGGTCCTTCTATTCGATATTTACACGCTCTATCAACAATTGCAGATACACAGAATCCGCCGCGAATGGATGAAGCGTGAAGAACTCTTCAGGCTCATTAGCGAGAACGCGGCAGATTTGATCGCGGTTGTGGACATGCATGGAAACCGCGTTTACAACAGCCTTTCCTACGGGAGAGTCCTCGGCTATTCGCCAGAGGAATTGAAAAATTCGTCTTCTTTTGAGCAGATCCACCCTGAAGACAGGAAACGCGTGAAAGAGGCGGCTGAAGAAGCACGGCGTTCGGGGGTTGGCCAGCCGATGGAATATCGTTTCCGCCACAAGGACGGCACGTGGCGAGTATTGGAATCCACGGCCAGCGTGATCCGGAATTCAGAAGGTGAATCCGAAAAAATAGTCATTGTCAACCGCGATATAACTGAACGGAAGCGCGCAGTGGAAGCCTTCCAGCGGGCTGAGACAAGCTTCCGCTCGGTGGTTCGAGATGCGCCATACGGTATCTTCAAGGCTGATTTCACAGGAAAACTCCTTCTGGTGAATCCGGCCTTGGGAAAAATGCTGGGCTATACGTCGCAGGCCGGATTGTTAGCCGTTAACCTGGCCAGCGTGTACCGTTATCCCGCGGAGCTTCAGAAAATAAACGAGCTTTTTCTGAGTGAGCAGCACTTCAAGGATATAGAAGTCGAATGGAAGAGGAAAGACGGCAGTTTTATCACCGTCAGGTGCAGTGGCTGGACGGTAAAGGAGGACGGAAGCGCGTACATCGAAGTCTTCGCAGAAGACGTGACCGACCGCCGCGTGCTGGAGCGGCAGTTGCGCATGGCGCAGAAGATGGAGGCCGTCGGCCGGCTGTCCGGCGGAATCGCCCACGATTTCAATAACCTTCTTGGGGTCATCATCGGTTACATCCAGGTGATGAAACGAAATCTGCTTCCAGGGCAACCCTCATATGAATATGCGGAGGAGGTTGAGAAAGCTGGCCAGCGCGCTGTGACATTGACGAGGCAGCTTCTGGCGTTCAGCCGGCAGCAGGTTCTTGACCCCGTGATTTTGAGCCTAAACACGCTGGTATCCGAAATGGAGAAGATGCTGCCTCGGCTGATCGGCGAAGACATTCAGCTGAATTTCGTTCTGGACCCGGTGATTGGCCAGGTAAAGGCGGACCAAGGGCAAATCGAACAAGTGCTGATGAATCTCGTCGTCAACGCACGCGATGCCATGCCGGACGGCGGCAAATTGACGATCCAGACAGCCAATGTGGACCTCGATGCCGCATTCGCGAGGGTGCATCAGGGCTCTGTGCCCGGCCACTACGTAATGCTGGTCGTCACGGATACCGGCACAGGGATGGACCCGGAAATCCAAGCGCAAATCTTTGAACCCTTTTTCACCACTAAGGAACGAGACAAAGGAACGGGCCTGGGTCTTGCCACCGTTTATGGAATCGTGAAACAAAGCAATGGTTACATCGCTGTTGATTCCGAGAAAGGGAAGGGAGCTTCGTTCAAGGTTTACCTGCCACGAATCGAACAAGCTGTTGCAACCAAGCGAGAGGGCATCCAGGTGCCGCCGACTCTGCGCGGATCTGAAACCGTCTTGTTGGTCGAAGACGCGCAGCCGTTGCGCGCGCTGGCGCAATTATTTCTGAAGGAAAATGGATATCACGTCCTGACGGCAGCGGACGGCGCTGAAGCTGAACAGGTAGCCGCTCAGAACCCTGGCCCGATTCATTTGCTGCTCACCGATGTAGTCATGCCCGGAATCAACGGGCGTGTGCTCGCGGAACGGCTTGCTCCGCGCCACCCAGACATGAAGGTGCTCTATATGTCCGGTTATACGGACGCTTTTATCGCTGGCCACGGGGTGCTTGAGGCGGGTACACACTTACTTCATAAACCGTTCACGGAGGAAGCGCTGGTGCGCAAAGTACGGGAGCTATTGGGTGCAGGCAGAGAGCCGAACAAAACGGATGACTCCGTGACCGCGGAAGCTCCGCTTGTCGAAGACCCTGTCGTCAAATCGAGCCGGTAGGAGGCAATCACACCATGAATAAATTGTTGATCGTCGATGACGAAGACGCCATGCGGCGTCTGCTGCGAATCAATCTGGCAGACCGCTATGAGATTCTCGATACAGGAAACTCGGATCAGGCCCTTGCTATCGCCATGCAAAATAAACCCAACGCCATTCTGCTTGATCTCAGAATGCCCAATTACTCCGGCTTCGAGCTTTGCCGCACACTCAAATCCATGACTTCCACGCAATTGACTCCTATCATCATCATCAGCGGAGAGGCGGGCGCAAGCACGAAATTGTTCTGCAGGGAGCTCGGCGCTGTCGCGTACTTCGAGAAGCCAGTTGACTTTGATGCCCTGCGAGCCGGCCTGGAAAACGTTTTGCACACCGCGCAGCCTGAGCGCCGAAAAGAACTGCGCGTTCGGCTTCGAGTTACGCTGAAACTGCGGGGAACTGACAGAAATGGAAAACCGTTCGAAGAAGTAACCGCCACGGAAAACGTCAGCAAAGGCGGTTTCTTTTGCGGATGCTCCATGCAACTCGCGAAGGAATCGATGGTTGAAGTGTATCTGGGCAGCGGAGGGGCGCAATTTGTCGGCAAGGCGCGCGTCGTTAGGTCAGAGGGAAGCGACACACCCTACCCGCGTTATGGCTTCCAATTCGTTAAAAAAGAAGGCGACTGGATTCTGCAATAGGGGCTATTGGGATCTTTCTACTGTGAGAGGGTCGTGACTAAATCTGGTTATTGATTGTGAATGTTTAGTGCTGGAGTTGGTGTTCTTACGTGACTATGAAGTCTAGCAAAGCCGATTCGCCCAAGCGGCCCACTGTAAGATACTCGCCACGTGAGCACGGCACCGCTGCGCTCCAAGAGTACGATTTCAAACGAGCTTTCTCTCATATGGCGTCATTGTGAACTGGTGCATTACTTCCTCTCTGCCGCAAGCCAGCCTTTGCTGGGGATAATGCCCGCACCTTCCACGATTGTGACCAGTTGATTGGAATGAACTGCTTTCAGCGTTTCAAGGTGTCCGCTCGGCCAATGAATTTCAATGTCAGCCCTCGTTTCTGCACCCAGACCAAAGTGCAGCCGCGGATCACTTGCGGAATAGTAGCTGGACTGGCTGACGACTGCTTGCGCCTGCACCCTCTTTCCATAGCGCACCAGAACGCGAGCGCCAATCGCGCTGCGATTCGATTTCGTCCCGACCAGTTTCACTTTCAGCCAGTGATTTGAGCCGGACACGTCATTTCGAAGCAGCGACGGCGGCTCGTTCAAATTGACCACGAGAATGTCCACGTCGCCATCATTGTCGAAGTCCCCGAAGGCACAGCCCCGGCTCGAATGCGCTTCGACAATCGCCGGGCCTGCTTTGGCGGCGAGTTCTTCGAAAGTGCCATTACCAAGATTGCGATAGACCTCGCGCGGACACTCGTTGGGATACTGCGGGAGCTTGCGTTCCAGTTCGGGGTACACGCTTCCAGCCACTGCGAAAATATCGGGGAAACCGTCGTTGTCCAGGTCCACTATTCCAGCTCCCCAGCACGTAAAGCGAGTATCGACGCCGAGGTGAGCGTCTGTGGTCACATCATCGAAAAATCCTTTGCCGTTGTTGCGGTAAAGCGTGTTGGTGTCGTCGCTGAAATGAGTTAGGTACAAATCGAGATGGCCGCGGAGATTGTAATCTCCGATCCCAACGCCCATCCCCGCCTGTTCCATGCCGTCTTCGTTAAGCGCTACGCCGCGCAGAATACCTTCTTCCCGAAACGTCCCATCATGGTTGTTCATGAAAAGCAAACTGGGAGTGGAATCACAGGCGACGAAAATATCCGGCCAGCCGTCTTCGTCGAAATCGGTGCAGACTGCGGTCATGCCATAGTTTCCGCGCGGCTTGGCTATGCCGGAAGCGTCGCTCACGTCGGTGAACGTGCCATCCCCATTGTTGCGGTACAGATATTGCCTCGCGAACGGCAATCCTCGAGGGCCGCACTCCACCGGAACGCCTCTCCAATTGCAGTTGACGTCTTGTCCGGGCTTGGGCACGTGGGCAAAGTCGAACTTCAAGTAATTCGAGACGAAAAGATCCAGATGCCCGTTACGATCATAGTCAATGAAGGTGCAACCTGCTCCCCAACGAACCGGGCCATCGTTCCAAAGGCGGGCTCGTTTTGTAACATCGGTGAATGTACCGTCGCCGTTGTTGTGATAAAGGATGTTCTGGCCCCAGTAAGTGCAAAAAAGATCCTCGAAACCATCATTATCGTAATCACCTACGCAAACCGACGACGCCCATCCTAGTCGGTGAAGTCCGGCCTTCAAAGTTACATCGGTAAAGGTACCATCACGATTGTTGTGATAGAGGCGATTGGTTGTTCCCGGCGGCGCGCCTCCAATGCGCGTTCCCGTGAGCAGAAAAATATCCATCCAGCCGTCGTTGTCATAGTCAACGAACGCGCAGCCACAGCCATCCGACTCGATGATGTAATCATCTTGCGTAGCAGATCCGTAGATTACCGGTGAAGCCAGGCCAGCTTCACGGGCTACATCGACAAAATGCGCATTGAAAGGCTTTCCGGAGGGAGGAAGTTTCGGCTGAGCTTTGACGTGGCGGGAGGCCATGCCCTGTTGCGCCAGGAGCTTCCGAGCGGACAATCCAAACGGCAGGGATATTAGCAGCGTGCGGCGGGTAATTTTCAACTTGGCTCCTTAGGCACAAGGGACAACGATTACTAGATGCAACGTCGGGATGCAAGGGATGTTGCTCTTGAACGGTTTCCGTGCGGCTGATGCCTCGGCACGATGATTCAAGGTTGCATAACTCACGCTTCCTGAGGCTGCTCAGCGGAAGCGGCGAATGAGCAGAGTGTGTCTGCCGGAACGGTAAAGGCCAACAACGTAAATTGTGGGAATGCCCTTGCTCGAATAAATAAGCTGGCGCATGCGAAGCAGCGGAGTGCCGCGCGGAATGGACAGGAGCTCTGCGGTACGCTGATCGGCGTCAGTCGCGTCAATCTCCTCATCGGCATAAGCGAGATTGACTCCATACTCGCGTTCGAGGGCGTCGAAAATCGAGCCACGCTCGAGGCTTGGGGTGGCTATTCCGGGGAACTGATCCGTTGAAAGATAGCAGGTTTCGAGGGCGAACGGTTCGTCGTCTGCCCGGCGCACACGTTGTACAACGGCGAGCCGGCTCGTCGAAGGCAGCGAAAGGCGGGCAGCAATTTCAGGATCGTTCTCGTTGGAGCTGAGGCGAACGATCTTGGAACGAGCAGACAGGCCGCGACTCGACATCTGCTCGGTGTAACTCATCAGCTTGTTGAAATGAATTTTGGGCGGCGCAACGAACGTACCCGCGCCGTGCTTGCGCTCGACGACGCCTTCGCGGGCGAGCTCGGCCAGCGCGTGTCGCGCGGTCATCAGGCTGACCTTGTGTATCCGGGCCAGTTCACGTTCGGATTCGACTATATCTCCAGCCCGTAGCTTCCCTGACTCGATGCGCTTGCGAATCACGTCCTGTATCCGCCGATAAGCGTACTGTCCGTTGCGCTGATTCCTACTCATCCAGTCTCCTGGCAGTCTGTGCGGCCGGATCACTTTTTGGTTCTGGAATGGCTGCTGATTTGAGACAGTTTCTTCGCGTAATCTTCCTGTTCCTTGGTTTGGATGGCCACAGAAATGGAGCGTTCTTTCTCCGCTTCAGCGGTGCGGCCAAGCTTCGCCAGAGCGGTTCCAAGCATGTAATGGGCCTCGGTGTAATCCGGGTCGATGTGGATCGCTTTGCGCAGCGGATCCAGGGCACGCGCCGGCTCGCCTAATTTGACTTCAGCCTTGCCAAGTCCAAAGAGCGCTTCCTTGTAGCTCGGGTTCGCCGCGAGGGCTGCCTGAAACAAAGGTCGCGCTCCGGCGGGATCGTCGCGGAGCATGGCAATCTGGCCCAGCAGGCAGTTGGAGACTGGATCGGACGGAAAAAGCTTTAGCTCTTCGCGAAATTCCGCTTCGGCCTTGTCGATTTCATTGCGCTTCCAATAGAGCAACCCAAGTCCGGAGTGCACGCCGGCGAAATCGGGATCGGCTCGCTCCGCAGCCTGATACTCGGCAATGGCCTTATCCACTTGGAACATTTTGTCGTACGCGGTGCCCATCATAACGTGCGCTTCGGCGGAGTTCGGGTTGATGGCCATAATTTGCGCAAAGACTTCTGTGACCGCTTTGTAGTTCGCGGAGCGCAGGTAAGCCTGACCGAGCATGTAAAGAGTCAGCAAATCAGAGGGCTGCAGGCGGCTGGCCTGCTCAAGATAAATTGCCGCCTGCGGATACTCATTCAGGCCAAAAAGAGAAAGGCCCGCAAGATCAACCGCTTGGAAATCCGAGGCGTTGCGCTTTTTGAGCGATTCGAACAATGGCAGCGCCCGGGCATACTTTTGCTGCTTGAAGTAGTCGAGCGCGAGATTGCGAGCCGTAACCGGGTCGCCGGGTTGGATCGCCAGCGCGCGCCGGTAGAGCGGGACCGCATCTGCGAGCTTGTCTTGCTTGACCAGCGAAATCGCCAGATCATTCAGCACTTCGACCGAGCGTGGCGCTATGGCGAGAGCCCGGCGGAAATCTTTCTCTGCGTCAGAGTTCTGACCGCTCTGGAGCGCTTCGACGCCTTGGGCGACCAGCAATTGCAGTTGAGCACGAGCGGA
>DASYYQ010000123.1:0-2995 GCA_035933545.1 Candidatus Acidiferrales bacterium
TTTCCAAATCCCTCCTGCCAGCGCACGCGCAAAAGATGCTCGCTGGGGGCCGCCGTCGAACGAAACCCTCCCATCTTCACCAATTTTCCCAGCTTCATATCGTCTACAACTTCCATCGCCAGCCGCTGGTGCGTGCCAACCGCTTCATACGTTTCGCGCCGGATCATTTGAAACGCGCCCACGCCCATGTATGCTTTCGATTTCGGATCATTCGTTTTCCACGGGCGGGCGCCCAGCGCAAACGCCACGCCCAAATAGCCCAGCGCCACCGGCTCCCAAAATCCGCGCAAATCCAGCCGCGCCAGCAGCGTCAAATGCTCCGCTCGCTCTCGCTGCACAAACGCCAGCGCTCGCCGCAGCAGATCCGGCGCGAAGTGCACATCCGCATCGGTAAAAACGAGCCACTCGCCCGTTGATTGTTTGTACGCTGCTTCGAGCGCATGCGGCTTCCCCAGCCAGCCTCGCGGCAATTCAGTCACGTGAATCACTTTAAGCCGCGCATCGCGGCCCGCAAAATCGTCTAGTATTTTCCCGGTCGCATCCGTCGAGCGATCGTCCACTGCGATCACTTCATAGTTGGGATAATGAAGCGCTAGCAGGGACGCCAGCGCCGCCGGCAATTTCTCTGCCTCGTCCCGCGCCGCCAGCAGGATCGAAATTCGCGGAAATTCCGGCCCCTCAAACGGCGCAATCGCCGCCAGCGAAGGAATGCTTGCCATTCCACGGTAGGTAGTGACGGTCGAAGCAATCCACAGCAGCGCCAGCGTCGAAAAACAAGTGATTGCCAGTATATGCAATTCGATTTTCCAGGAAAGTAAACTGCGAAAGGGCTATCCTATCACGCGCTATGCCAGCCACGATTGCGATAGTGGGCGCGGGGCGCCTCGGGCGCGCTCTTGGCCGGCGCCTGTGCGAACTCGATTGGAGCATTGGCGCCGTCGTTACGCGATCTGCGGCATCTGCGCGCGCCGCTGTTCGCGCCATCGGCGCCGGACATCCCCAGGCCGTCATCGGCAGCCGCGTTCTACTCGCGAATATTATTCTCATCACTACGCCGGACAGCGCCATTCGCCAACTCGCTTCCGAACTCGCGCGTATCGGCGGCGATGAGTGGCGCAGGAAAATTGTTCTGCATACAAGCGGCGCACTGGACGAAAGCGAACTCGCGCCTCTTGCCAATCGCGGCGCTTTCACTGGCTCGATCCATCCATTGCAAACTTTCAGCGGCCGCATTTCGGCCCCGCTCGATGGAGTTGTTTTCGCCATTCAAGGCGATCCGCGCGCGCAACGGGCCGCTCGCCGCATTGCCCGCGCTGTCGGAGGCATTCCCGTTTCTCTATCCGCCGGCGCCAAACCCGCCTACCATGTGGCGGGCACTTTTTCGTCGCCCTATCTTCTGGCCGTTATCGAATGCTCGATTCGCATTTTGATGCGCAGCGGTTTTTCGCGGCGTCGCGCGAAAATCGCTCTGCTGCCATTGATTCGTCAGACGCTTGAGAATTTCGAGCGCTTCGGCGCCCGCCAAGCGTGGACCGGCCCGATTGCCCGCGGCGATTTTTCTACTGTCTCGCGCCATCGGAGCGCGCTGGCCAATTGGCCCCGCGAAATTCAGGATGCCTATGCTGCGCTCGCCCGCCTTTCCGCGCGATTGCTCGCTGCGCATCCGGAAAAAACGTTGCGCCAGCTCGATCGCATTTTGAAAAACGCTGGCCGAAAGCGCGCGCCTTCGCAAAGGAATTCTCCAGCTCCTTTTTTAAAGAAGCGCTTGTAGTGGGCGCGAGTTGCGTAGAAAATCTTCACGTAGCTCATCAGGAGGAAAATTGTCAGAAGCGCAAATACCCGTGCAAATGGAAACGCTGTCGAATGGCCTGCGCGTCGTAGTCTCGCCGGAACATTCCGCGCCCGTCGCCACCGTCGGCGTCTATTATCAAATTGGTTTTCGCCTCGAGCCGCGTGGCCGCAGCGGCTTTGCCCATCTTTTCGAGCATATGATGTTTCAAGGTTCCGAACACGCTGGCAAAATGGAGCATATTCGCCTGGTGAATTCCTCCGGCGGCGTCCTGAACGGCTCCACGCATTACGACCTCACCAACTATTTCGAAGTCGTTCCTTCCAACGCTCTCGGGCGCGTCCTCTGGCTCGAGGCCGATCGCATGCGCGCGCTCAAAGTGGACGACGAAAATCTTCGCAATCAGCGCGACGTGGTCAAAGAAGAAGTTCGTGTCAACGTTCTGAATCAGCCCTATGGCGGTTTTCCGTGGCTCGATTTGCCGCCCGTCGCGTTTCGCAATTGGCCCAACGCGCACAATTTCTACGGCGATTTCGCCGATTTGGACGCCGCCTCGCTCGCTGACGTCCGCGCATTTTTCAAAACATATTACGCACCCAATAATGCCGTCCTCGTGATGGTCGGCGATGTCGATCCTCAAGATGCGTTGTCCCTTGCGCGCCGCTATTTTGACGACATTCCCCGCCAGCCGCTCTTGCCCGCCGCTGATGTTTCAGAACCGCCACAGCGCGAGGAGCGTCGCGGTGAAGTCGAAGAAAAATTCGGCCAGATTCCCGCCATGGCTATCGGTTACGGCGCTCCGCAGCGCCATGATCCCGATTGGAGCTCCATGGCAATTCTCGATCTCATTCTTCACGGCGGGCGCGCTGGCCGCATTTATCGTAATCTCGTTCTCGAAAAGCAAATTGCGCTCGAAACGGGCGGCGGCATCAATGATTCCTCGGGTGGCGGCATTGAGTACAACGGACCTGTGCTTTTCGTGACCACTATTTTTCACAAGCCGGAATATTCCGCTGACGCAACCATCGCCGCATTCGACGAAGTGCTTCGCGAGGTGCGCGACCACCGCGTTGGTGAAGATGAGCTCAGCCAGGTGAAGGTGAAATTGCGCTCCGATTTTTATTCCATGCTCGAATCCGGAGGCAACGGCGTGCCGCGCTTCGGACTCATGCACGCGCTCGCCTGCTTTACCCTTTTTGATAACGA
>DASYYQ010000127.1:0-7539 GCA_035933545.1 Candidatus Acidiferrales bacterium
AAAAGCAGCGTCGCGCGATACGTTCCCTTAGCCAGCAGGCGAGCCGATTCGATGGAAACCGCCACTCCTGAGCCATCGTCGTCGGCGCCCGGCGCGTCCACGGTGGGATCGTTTACCTGCGACGGGCGCGAATCGTAATGGCCGCTGGTCATGAAAACGGTCTTCGCCAGGGCCGGATCTGTGCCCGGCAAAATTGCGTAGACATTTTCGAGATGCAATTTTTCCCCCGTGCGCGGCAGGGCGGTTTCGAACTTGTCCACGACCACTTGCAGGCGTCCGCCCGATTCTTTGGCGATTTCCTGAAAACGCGCCACGATGTGGTCGCGTGCGCAGCCGATGCCGCGCTTCGGGTCGGTCCACGAGGAAAACGAATCACGAGTGCCGCACGCGACCAATTCGTCGATCGTTGCGCGCATAGAATTCTCGTCCACTGACGCGCGGTCGATTTTCCCCGCCGGCCCCGGCAGCGACTCCAGCTTCGGCGGACCATTTGGAGGCTCTGCGGGATCCTGCGCCATCGCCGGGCTCGCGGCAAACATCATCGCCAGCGAGATTACCAGCGCCAGCGCGCGCCATTTTCGTTCAAATTTAATTGTCATTCTCGGCCGCCCTTCAAATCAGCTCGCCAAAAGCCCGCACGAGCTGTTGAATATTGCATATTTTCTATCCCCTCTGATGCACGCGTATTCTATGGCCGTGACGAGCCGCGCGGCAAGCGTAACTGATGCCAAAATGGTTGGTGGATCGTCTGACTGTGAAGGCGCCCAAAGTTATCCGCGCGCACGTGAAGTGGTAAACTGAATCATCGCGAATGTGAGCGGATTCGAGCAATGAAAATCGGGATTCTCGCGTTGCAGGGTGATTTCGAAGCGCACGCGCGCGTACTGCAACAATTGGGAGTTGATTTTATGTTCGTGCGCGCGCCGGAAGATTTAGAGGGCCTGGATGGGCTGATTTTGCCGGGCGGCGAAAGCACCACGCACATGAAGTTGCTTGCGGAAACAGGCCTCGAAGAGGGGATTCGAAAAATGGCCGCGGGCGGCGGGGCATTTTTCGGCACTTGCGCGGGAGCAATTCTGCTGGCGCGCGAAGTGGAAGGGCCGGCACAAGAATCGCTGGGCCTGATTGACATGACCGTGGTGCGAAATGCATATGGGCGGCAGCTTTCGAGCGATGTGCTGACACTCGAAACCAAACTGCGCAGCGAACCTCTCGAAATGGTTTTCATTCGCGCGCCAGTGATCGAAAAAACAGGCAGGGGCGTGGACATTCTCGCGGAGCGCGAAGGCAGGCCGGTGCTCGTTCAACAAGGGCGCGTGCTGGCGGCTACATTCCATCCTGAACTCACCAGCGACCCAGCCATTCATGAGAAATTTTTGCAACTTGCCAATGGTGCGGGCCACTTACAGAGCGCGTCTGCAGAACGAAAGAATATGACGCCGGCGAAAAAAAAACGCCAGCGCGAATCGAAGCGGTGAAGGCGTCTCGATGGAAGCGTTGACTGAGAATCCGCAACGAGTGAAAGTGCTTTTTGTCTGCGTAGGGAATTCCTGTCGCAGCCAGATGGCCGAAGCGATTGCGCGGCATCACGCTCCGCACACGATTGATGCGGAGAGCGCCGGAATCGCGCCGCATGGGCGGGTGGCCATGGAGACACTTGCGGTTTTGCAGGAGGAGGGAATTCGCGCGGAAGGGCACTATTCGAAAAGCATCAACGAAGTGCTGGAGTTTTTTGAGCCGCAGATCGTCGTGAATATGTCGGGGCAAAGATTGAAGGGCTGGTTCGGGCGCGAAACGATTCTGGAATGGAAAATCGAGGATCCCTTTGGAAGCGATCTGGAACTTTACCGCCGCATCTATAAGAGCATTGAAGACAAAGTGAAAAAACTGGCGCGGGACTTGCGAAAAGGAAAAGCGAAGTGAGAAGAGAAGAGACCAGCGTTTCGCAGGAAGATTATCTAAAGGCGATTTGGGAAATAGTCCAGGAGGAACAGACGCCGATCAGCGCGCGACTGGCGGAGGATTTGGGAGTGACGCCTCCGGCGGTGACCGCGGCGCTCAAGCGCATGACGCACGGCGGATTTTTGCGCGTCGAGCGCAACGGAAGAATCGCGCTGACGCCGAAGGGACGGAAAATCGCGGAGCATCTGGTTTTGCGCCACCGGCTCGCGGAAAAATTGCTCACCGACGTGATTGGCCTGGAGTGGTCGCGCGCGCACGAAGAAGCGGAGCGGCTCGAGCATGGCGTGTCGGCGGAAGTGGCGGCGCTGCTGCTGAAAAGATTTGGGCGCGAGAGCCGCTGTCCGCATGGCGTGCCGCTCTTTGGCGGTTTGCCGAAGCTGCGCAGGAAATATGGTGCGGTGAAACTGGCGGAAGCTCCCGCCGGCCACGCCTACGAAGTGCTGCGCGTCTACGAAAAAGAGCGCGAGTTCCTGAATTTTCTCGCAGGCCTGGGAGTTTTGCCCGGCGCGCGCTTGCGCGTCCTGAAGCGGGAGTACGACGACACGATGACCGTGACTATGAACAGCTCCACAAAGAAAATCTACCTGGGCAAGCCCGCCACCAGCCGCATATGGGTGGCAAAAACACGTTGATGAGCGATTTGGAAACTGCGCGCAACGCGAGCAGCACAACGGCGCCTTTTCATTCTGGCTTCGTCGCGATTATCGGGCGTGCGAATGCGGGAAAATCCACGCTCGTCAACGCGCTCGTGGGGCGAAAAGTGGCGATCGTGTCTCCTCAGCCGCAGACCACACGCAATCGCATTCAGGGAATCGTGAATCGGGAGAAGGGGCAAGTGGTACTGGTGGACACGCCGGGGATTCATCGCGCGGCAAAAGCGCTAGACCGGCAAATGATGCAGGAAGTGAGCGAGTCGCTCGATGGAGTGGACATCGTCGCGCTCATCGTGGATGCGACGCGTGATTTCGAGGCAGGGGACAAATATTCCATTGAATGGCTGAAGAAATTCTCCGGGCCGGCGTATTTGCTGCTGAACAAAATTGACCGGGTGAAAAAAGACCGGCTGCTGCCGCTGATTGATCGCTGGCGGCGCGAGCACGATTTTGAGGAGATTTTCCCAGTGTCGGCGCTGCATGGCGAAGGAATGGACGATTTGCTGACAAGTTTGCTTGCGCGGCTGCCAGAAAATCCGCCTTATTTTCCCACTGATCAGTACACCGATCAGCCGGAGAGATTTTTGGCGGCGGAGATTGTGCGCGAGAAAGCGATTGTGCTGACGCGCAAAGAGGTGCCGCACGCTGTGGCCGTACTCGTGGACAGTTTTGAGGAAAGCGAAAAATTGCTGCGGATTCGGGCGACGATTTACGTGGAGCGCGAAGGACAGAAGGGAATCATGATTGGCCGCGGCGGTTCGATGATGAAAGAAATCGGCACCGCGGCACGAAAGGAACTGGAAGAAATTCTCGGCGTGAAGATTTTCCTCGAGCTGCATGTGAAAGTGCAAGAGAACTGGCGTGAGAATCGCGCGATGGTGAAGCAGCTCGATTGGCGCCGGCAGCTCGAACAGATGGACAGCGAAGATGGCCAGGATCATGAGCGGAATTGAGGAGTATTCGCTGTGAGTTCTGCTGCCGGCGCTGAGCGCCAGACGCAGCCCATTCGCGCCGGTGTAAAAACCGCGGCACGCTTGACATGGCCGCGGCGTCGACTTAGATTCTCCGCCATTGCGTCTGATTCGCTGGCAGGGACAAGGAGAAGCGAAACGATGGCCAAGCGCGCGAGAAATGCGGCAACAGCGATTCTGGTTCCCGTCGTGATCGGTTCCATCGGCTTTTTTAACCTCACACAGCGTTCGCGCTTCCAGGTATTTCACACGGTTGATGTTCTTCAGTTACTGGCTACGGGAATGTGCTATGGGATTGCGCTGGCGGCAATTTTCGTGCTGCTTCGGCGGCCAAGCGCGCCATAAGTCCGCGGCGAGCAGAGGCAAAATGGGTTCCGCAAAAAAGATTCACCCTGCGCGTTGAGCGCGCGAACGTTCGCCGAGGAGAAGTGTCATGGTGCGCGACGCTGGGCCAGCGGGCAGGTTCGTGGTCAAGTGGCGCGCAAGGCGTTTGAAGAGGTGCACAGTGGTGCCAGGGCCTTCGGAGATGGAATGCGTGCGGTTGGGATAATCCATGAAGTCGAAAACTTTTCCCAGCTCGATCATGCGGTTGACGAGAAGTTCAGAGCCGGCGAAATGCACGTTATCGTCGCCGCTGCCGTGAACGAGCAGAAGTTTTCCCCGTAAACCCTCCGCGAAATTGATGGCCGACGCAGCTTTATAGCCGGCGGCATTTTCCTGCGGCAGGCCCATGTAGCGTTCCTGATAGATGCTGTCGTAAATCCGCTGGTCGGGCACTGGCGCGACCGACATTCCCACTTTGTAAATTTCCGGCGAGCGGAACATCAGATTGAGCGTGTTCGTTCCGCCACCGCTCCAGCCCCACACGCCGACGCGCTCGGCGTCAACGTAGCTTCGTTCGCGGGCAATGGCGCGCACCGCAGCGGCCTGCTCTTTCGAGGAGAGCACGCCAACCGCGCCATAAATAATTTTCCGCCAGGCGCGGCCTTTGGGCGCAGGAGTGCCGCGATTATCGACGCTGGCGATGAGGTAACCTTCGTTGGCGATGGCGCGATGGAAAAGCGCTTCCGCGCCGCCCCAGAAATCCATCACCGTTTGCGCGGCAGGCTCGCCATAAACATTGATGAGCAGCGGATACTTCTTTGCGGGATCGAAATTCGCGGGCTTGAGCATGTATGCGTCGAGCTTCACGCTTTCGCCGATGTCGACTTGAAAAAACTCGACAGGGCGCGCGACGAGCAGTTTAACTTTTTCGCGCAGCTCGGAATTGTCCGCAAGGATGCGAATGCTGCGATGGTCAGGCAGGCCGATGAGCTCCGTGGTTGGCGGCGTGTCGAAATTCGAAAACGTGTGCAGCGCCCAGCGGCAATCGGGCGAAAGCTCATAAGAGTGAACGCCCGACATATTCGCGGGCGTTACGCGCTCGGGCGCAGCCGAGCCGTCGAGCTGCTGGCGATATAAGTACCGCTGCGTGGCATTTTCGGGCGAAGCGATGAAATAAAGGAATTGCTCGCCAGGATCGACTTCCAGAATATCGACCACGTCAAAATCGCCACGCGTGATGAGCTGCGGCGCGCCTCCGCTGCGCGGAATGATGTAAACATGGCGCCAGCCATCGCGTTCGCTGGCCCAGAGAAACCCATTGTGCTTTGGCAACCAGCGCGTGTCGTCGTTGACGTCCACCCAGGCTTTGTCTTCATCGCGAAAAATGCGGCGCGCATGGCCGCTGGAGCCGTCGGCGAGGTAAACATCATTCCTGTTTTGCGCGCGATTTATGTGTTGCAGAAGAATTTCGTTTGAGTTGGGAACCCAGTCCATGCGTGGCAGGTAGGATTTTTCCGAGTCGGCGGTGACGTGCAGCCATTTTGTTTTGCCATTGGCGACATGAACGACGCCAATGCGCACGTTCGAGTTCGGCGTGCCCGCTGAAGGAATCCGGAATGTCCACACTTGCGGATAAACGCCGTAATCGGGGTAGGGAATTTGCGTGACAGGTTCGCGAAAGCCGCCCGCGAGATCGTTGATCATGGAAAATTGGCGCACCGGGCTCGAGTCAAATCTAAAAAAAGCGATGCTGCTGCCATCAGGACTCCAGCGGAAACCGTCGCGCACGTCGAATTCCTCTTCGTACACCCAATCCGAAGTGCCATTGATGGTGGTGACAGAGCCGTCGCTGGTAAGCGGAGTGATTTTGCCGGAGGCAATGTGCTCCCAATAAAGGTTGTTCTGGCGAACGTAGGCAACCGATTGGCCATCGGGCGAGAATTTCGCAAACATCAGAGTGGAAGGAGCGGCGTCTCCGCCCATCTTGCGCAGTGTTTTCGCAGCGCGATCGAGCACCCAGTAATCGCCGCGGGTGTTTTCGCGCCACACGCGCGCGGAATTTGTATAAACGAGAATGCGCTGCCGGTCCTGCGACCATTCGAAATCGTCGATGCGCAATGGCTCTTTGGCGCCCGCAGGAATTAATTCCGCGGAGGAAAAAAGAACGGTGCGCGCGCCGGAGGCGCTGTCATAGCTGGCAAGTTCCTGTTTTTCGCCGCCGTCGCGGCTGGATTCAAGGACCGTATAGGACTTGCCGCCCTGTTCCCAGCGAATCGGCCCGTAGCGGCGCGGAAAAAAATCACGGGAAGTGAAGATGCGCTCAATCCATTCATCGAGCGAGGCGGGAGCCGAAGACGGTCCGGAAGGCACAGCGTTTTGCGGTGCCCCGGCCCGAACGGTAAGCGAAGAGAATGGCTCCGCCTCCAATTCGCGCAAGGGAAGCAAGCCACCGGCGATGGCGGCGCCCGCTCCGGCAAAAGTGGAGGCGCGAAGAAAAAGGCGGCGTGACATACGCGGTTCGCGGTTCATGCAAAACTCCTCGGCGGCAATGTGACCGGCCCGCGATTGTCACGCGATGCGGCGCGAGTGTCACGCGGAATTTTGCTTCATCGAAACAGCGCCCTCCGCCCGCCAGCAAAACGCGACGAGAGAAAGCCCGCGTACATCTCGATAGGATGGGCACAGATTGCGAAAGAGTCGAATATGAATAAGAAGTCAGGCGCGCCGCAGAAAGAGCAAAAGCCGGAAACTATTGTTACCGAAGGGCCGATTTCAACCCGCGCTGAGTTGGAAAAAGTCGAAGAGCGCGTTGCTATCGCTCCCAATATCGTGTACGAGACGATTCGCCGCGAAGGCGACTACGAGCTGGATCGTTCTGTTTATGCATTGGCGTGGTCAGGCCTCGCGGCAGGTCTCTCCATGGGATTTTCGTTTGTGGCGGAGGCGCTGCTGATCGCCTATTTGCCGGACCGGCCCTGGCGTCCATTGATCTCCAGCGCCGGCTACAGCCTGGGTTTCCTGATCGTGGTTTTGGGGCGTCAGCAACTGTTCACCGAGAACACGCTGACCGCGATTCTGCCGCTTCTGGTCCGCAGAAATACAAGGATGCTTGCAAAAGTGGGCCGGCTGTGGGGCGCCGTGCTCCTAACAAATGTCGTTGGGACTTACCTCTTTGCGCTGGCTGTTGCGCACGTCGGGATTTTTAAGCCGGAAGTACGCGCCGCGTTCGTGACGATCGGCCAAACACACATGGGGCTGAGCTTCGGGAACGTGCTGGTGCGAGCTATTTTTGCCGGATGGCTGATTGCGCTGATGGTGTGGCTATTGCCGGGCGCGGAATCGGCGCGCGTTTCCATCATTATCATCATTACCTATGTGATCGGGCTTGGCGAATTCAGCCACGTGATCGCCGGCTCGACTACCGTTTTGTACCTTGTGGCAATGAGGGCTGCTTCATGGAGCTTTTACTTCAAGGGATTCTTTTTGCCAGCGCTGTTGGGAAATGTGATTGGAGGCGTTTCGCTGGTGGCCGCGCTGGGGCACGCGCAGGTTGTTGGAGGAGAAAAGAGCGGATAGAGGCGGTCGGGCCAACAAAAGCGCGCGTTCCTTTTGGCAGCACGATTCGGAAG
>DASYYQ010000030.1:0-38920 GCA_035933545.1 Candidatus Acidiferrales bacterium
ATTCCCGTGTGCAGGTATCCGATGACCGGCTCGGCCTTGAGCACAATTTCGCCGTCAAGCTCCAAAATCACACGCAGCACTCCGTGCGTCGAAGGGTGCTGCGGCCCCATGTTGAGCACCATGGTTTGGCTTTCAGGCGCGACTTGCGACGGCGTCGCCATCAGCGATAACCCTCCACCGGATAATCCTTGCGGTGCGGATGGCCTTCCCAATCGTCCGGCATCAAAATGCGCGTCAAGTTAGGATGGCCTTCGAACTTCACGCCCATCAAATCCCATGCTTCGCGCTCGTGCCAGTTCGCCGTCGGCCAGACGCCCGTGACGGTTGGCACCACTGGATCTTTGCTGGTCACTTTGATCTTCAGCCGCAGCCGCTCGCGGCGGCTCAGGCTCACCAGGTGATAATTCACTTCAAAGCGCGGCTCGATGGGAAAACGGTCAACAGCGGTAATATCGGAGAGGAAAGCGAAATTGAGTTCGGGATCGGACTTCAGAAATTCACACGCGGACAACAAACGGTTGCGCGGCAACACCACTGTGGCCTCGCCGCGAAAATAGATCACTTCCGTGATCCCTTGCGGATCACGTTCCTTCAGTTTGCGTACTGCCAGCGGGCTATTTTGTTGCTCGGCTTCCACTCTTATGAATCCTGATTCCGGGGGTCAGGCCCTGCCTGCAAGCAGGCTGCTCGCGCTAAATGGCTATTTCCACTCCAGCGCGCCTTTTTTCCAAAGATAAATGTAGCCCACCACCAGGATGACAATATACAAGAGCATCTCGACAAAACCGAAAAGATTCAACTGCTTGAAAACGATTGCCCATGGATAAAGGAAAATGGCCTCAATGTCAAACAGGATAAAAATCATTCCCACCATGTAAAAGTGCACAGGAAAGGGCTCGCGCGCGTCTCCCGTCGGTCGAATGCCGCATTCGTAGGGCTGATCTTTCGCGCGGGACTTCAAATGCCGGCCAACTAGGGAAGACGCAATGATCAAAACCGCCGCGAGTCCTGCCGCGAGCAGGAACATGAGCAGTAGTGGCGCGTACGTGTCGAGGTAGCTTCCGTTCATTTTCTCTGCACTGCTATAATAGCGAGGCACTACGTTCTGGTCAATGAAGTCGCGAAGTTTTTTTCTGGATGGAGCTGTGCTCGTTTCAAAAGGAGAAGCGCCGCCTGCAATGAGCTCGGGTTTCAACTCGGATGTCACCGTCGGCGATGACGTCTTTCACGTGCAAACGGAGAACTATGGCCAGCCGCAGTGCAGCATCGTGACGCTGGTCTATCATCGCGGGCGCATTCTTCATCGCAGAAATTCTGCCTATGCGGACCTTATCGGCGCTGCGGAATATTCCGAGGGCGCGGTCGGCCAACGCGTCGAAAATCAGCACCGCTCGGTCATCGAAGAGATTCGGCGTGGCGCGATTCGCGTTCCGCCTTCTCCGTCGGCAGGAAACAGCGCCGCTTCGCAGGGAATTCAGGTGCGTTTGCGCAACGCGAATTCCTGGCTCGCGAGCGGCTCTGCGACTCTCGACGTGGAAGTGCTGCAGCGCGCTGATAACCGGCCAGTGAGCGGCGCAAACGTCGAAGCATATTTGAACGCCGCGAAGGACAAAGCGCATTTCACCGCAACGACTGGTGACGACGGCCTCGCGCGAATGCGTTTTGCGGTGCCGGGTGCTGCTTCTGCTGGCGCAGAGCTTGTGATTCGCGCCAACAGGAGAGGCGGCGGCATTGTCGACGAAATCCGTTATGTGCTGCGCGCAAAGCCCAAACCAAATCCGCCAGAGGACAAATCTTGAGGGTAATTATCAATGGCGAAACGCGCGAAATTCCCGATGGCCTGAATGTCACGGAACTGCTCGGCCATTTGGGCATTGCCGCAGAGCGCGTCGCCATTGAACGTAATCGCGACATCCTTCCGCGCGCGCACTGGCCCGAAACTCACGTCCAGCAAAACGATTCCTACGAAATCGTCCACTTCGTCGGCGGCGGCTGACCACCTGACCACCTGACCACTGAAGGTTGTCCACAGCCCACTACACCTCCGTCCTGACATGACGTTTACACTTCAGACGAATGAATGTAGTTCAATCGAAAAGATGGCCCATTTTTTTCTGCTTCACTTTGAGATACCTGCGGGAATGGCGGCTGATGCGCGGACGGCACGGTACGCGCTCGGTGACGCGAATTCCGCCGCGTTCGAGCTGCGCCACTTTGTCAGGATTGTTGGAGAGCAACTTGACGCGCTTCACGCCGAGCAGCCTCAGCGTGTCGGCACAAAATTGATAATCGCGCTGGTCGGCCTCGAATCCCAGTTCGCGATTGGCCTCGACGGTGTCCCTGCCGCGATCTTGCAATTCGTAGGCTTTTAATTTATTCATCAGGCCGATTCCGCGGCCTTCTTGCGGGAGATACAGCACAATTCCGCAGCGCGCTCGCGCTGTCTCGCGCAAGGCCATTTCCAGTTGCGCGCGGCAATCACAGCGCTGTGAATGAAAAACGTCACCCGTTAAACATTGCGAGTGAATGCGCACCAGCGGCGCATCGCCTCGGCGGATTTTTCCGTGCTGCAAAACGACAGCGCTCTCGGCGGTACCTGCAAGGCTGAGCTTTTCCGCGCCTTCGATTCCGAGAATCGTGAATTTGCCGTAGCGCGTGGGCAACTGCGCGCGGGCGACGATTCGAGCGTTGGTCTTGGCTTTCGTTTTGGCCATGTGGGTTGCGCGATCTTAAACGCGAGCCATTATAGCAGCGCAGAACTGACTGGCCAGCTGTTCGGTGAACCTGCCGAAATATCGTCAGAAGCGGGAAACGAGGTGTCCGAAAATGAACATTCGGCGCGAAAAAACGGCGAAAACCTCGATTAGACTTGGCGTCGCCTCTGTGTTTTCAGTAATTTAGCTCAATTTCTAATTTCACATAGAAACTCGATTAGAATTTAGAGAGCGCATAAAAAGCGAAAAGCCGCGTCGCCGCGGCTGCGTCAGGCTAAGTTGCATGCAGGTTCGGTTTCCAAGCCTGCAAACCTCTATGATACGCCTTCCTCTGCCCGGCCCCCGAGCGGTGAGGGAGTCGCTTTCGCACGGCGTTGCGTCAGGCGAGGGTGGTTGCTGCGGGGGATTCGACTACTTCGGGAATCTCGATGCGGATTTGCGTGCCCTGACCTTCCTGGCTTTTGATTTCCATGCGGAACTGATCGCCATAGAGGAGGCGGAGGCGCTCGCGCACGTTGCTGATTCCGATTCCTTCGTGATAAATCTCGGCGAGGCGGTCAGGGGCAATGCCCATACCGTTGTCGTTAATTTCGATGGTCAAGTGGCCATCTAGCATTTTGGTGCACAAGCGAATTTCCCCGCCTTCGAGTTTCGGCGCGAGTCCATGGCGAATCGCGTTTTCGACAATTGGCTGCAGCAACATGCTGGGCACGAACGCGTCCAGGGTGCTTTCATCGGCCTCCTTGAAAAATTGCAGCTTGTCGCGGCCAAAGCGGGCGACTTCGATGTCCAAATAATCATCGATGAAATTCAGTTCGTCGCGCAAAGGCACGAAAGTCTCATGCGTGCGCAGCAAACGGCGCATGATGTTGGAGAGTTTAAGCACCACCACGCGCGCTAAGTCGGGATCGTAGCGAACCAGGGAAGAGACAGTGTTCAAAGTGTTGAACAAAAAATGCGGGTTGATCTGGCGCGACAGGGCCTCGATGCGCGCTTTCAGCAGCAATTGCTGATTTTGCTCGAGGTTCATTTCGATGCGCGTGTTGTTCCAAATTTTTACGGGCATGGCTACGGACATAACTGTTGCGAGGACGATCAGTAGCAGCCACGGCCAGGAAGGATAGGGCAGCCTGTACATCCACTTCTGAGGGACAGCGTCGGCGAGGGCATAACGGCCGAATTCGAGCACAATGCAGCAGCCCAGCGGCACCATGGCCCAATTCATTTGCCCGCGCCGCACTAGCTTCCATAAAGATTGCGGGATATTCAAAAATAAAAATGGGCCGAAGTGCCAGAGGTCCTCTTTATTGGGCAGTCCCTGGCGAATTACTCCGGCGAGCAAACCCACCAGCGCGGCCATCGGCGTCGCCAGCCATTCGTGATGGCCAAATGCAGGCAGGCTGAGCATTGCGCCGCCGAGCAGGCCCACTATGCGTCCGCCAATCAGGCCCATCAAGAATGCGCCGGCCAAAGTTATGTCGAAGAATTGGTAGCCGACCAGTCGCAACACTACGGCGAGCGCCAGCGGCGGCGTGAGGAACAGGAGCAGCAAAACTTTCTGGTCGGAATTACGCTCCTCGGTGAACAGCACGCGGCGGAAGCGCGCGAACCTCACCAGGAGCGCGGCCAGAGAGGCGGAAAAGCCGACTTTCAGGACCAGAGTGAAGACGAGTTCCTTGCCAGAGACAGGCGGTTGCATGGTCTTCTGCTCAAGTTAGCCAATTCGGGCAGGGAAGTAAAGCGCCGCGGAGCGATTCTGTGTGCACTTAGGCCGCTAATTCGCGAATTTTTGCAGAGGCAGTTACTTACGCGCCCGGCGTTTTGCGAGGCCGAGGGAAAAAGTCATGAGGGATTTGGCGACCATTCTATTGCGGTCGTCGCGCAGGTCGCACTCGACGACAGCGAGGTATTTCCCCTGGCGCAAAATGCGGGCTTCGGCGAAGACCGTTCCACTTTGCACCGGCTCGAGGAAATTCATTTTCATCTCGACAGTGGCGGCACGGGAGCCGCGCGGCAGCGCCAAATAAATGGCGAGGCCGCCGGCGGTATCGGCGAGCGAGGCCAGCACGCCGCCGTGAACTACTCCGTGAATTTGCATGTGCCGCGGCTGGACTTTCATGCGTAGCGTGGCGCGCCCTGGTTCCGCATGTTCCAGCCGAAAGCCAAATTGGCGTGCGGTGTTGCTGAAGCGAAATGTTCGCCCGAGGGCTCGAAGCGTCAGCGGCCTGGCAATATTTTTATCGGACGTCATTTCACTCTATTTATTCATCAACCCGCGGTGATGCCGCCATCGAGGGCAATCACGTTGCCTGTCATCCAGGAAGATCCATCGGAAGCAAGGAATAAAGCAAGGTTGGCGACATCCTCGGGACGCCCGACGCGCCCGAGGGGAATTTGCGATTCGCGATGCTTGCGGTAGGCAGCCGGGTCAGGCATGCGCGAAATCGCGCTCATGGCCATTTCCGTTTCCACCAGCGCCGGGCCGATGCAGTTCACGCGGATCTTGTCTGAGGCATGGTCGAGGGCCATGGCTTTGGTCAGCATGGTCACGCCGCCTTTTGACGCGCAATACGCCGCGCGGTGCTGAATGCCGACGATTCCGAGATATGAGCCGATGTTAATAATCGAGCCGCCGCCGGCGCGCCGCAGCGCTGGCACAGCCGCGCGAGAAACCAGAAAAGTGCCAGTGAGATTTGTGGCGAGGACGCGATTCCACTGGTCATCTGTGGTTTCTTCCGCGGTGCCGACATGCATCGTGCCAGCGTTGTTGACAATCGTGTTGAGCGAGCCAAAGCGCTGCTCGGTGGCGCGCAGCGCCGCTTCGATGGAATCTTTTTGTGTGACGTCGCATTCCACCGCCAGCGCCTCATGCCCTTCGGCGATAATCTCCTGCGCGACCGCGTCCAGCTTTTCGTGGCGTCGCGCGGCCAGCGCCACTTTCGCGCCTTCGCGCGCGAAGAGCAGTGCGCACGCGCGGCCAATGCCCGTGCCCCCCCCTGTAATGAACGCCGCTTTTCCGGAAAGTCGCTGCATCGCCGCGCTGCCTCGCTACGTCCAATAGCAGAGTGGATTTGCGAATCTAGCATCCGCTGGCCCTGCGCGCAAGCAAACGGGAATCAAGGAATCGCAATGAAAATTGGCATCACCTGCTATCCGACATATGGCGGTTCGGGCGTGGTAGCCACGGAACTGGGCATGGAGCTTGCCGCGCGCGGCCACGAAATCCATTTCATCAGCTATGCGATGCCGACGCGGCTCAATCCCGCCAATGAGCGCATTTATTTTCACGAAGTCGAAGTCACCAGCTATCCGCTTTTCGACCATCCCCCGTACACGCTGGCGCTAGCGGTGAAAATGGCCGAAGTGGCTGAATCCGTGCCGCTCGATCTGCTGCATGTTCATTACGCCATTCCGCATTCCGTAAGCGCGTTGCTGGCCCGCTCGATGGCTGCGCCTCGGCGGTTGCCGTTCATCACCACGCTGCACGGCACGGACATTACTCTGGTGGGCAGCGACCGCAGCTATTTGCCGATCACGCGCTTTTCCATAGAACAGAGCGACGGCGTGACTGCCATTTCGAATTATCTGCGCGAACAGACCATCAAGGAGTTCGACATTCGCCGGCCTATCGAAGTGATTCGCAATTTTGTGAATTGCGACCTCTACTGCCGGCCTGCCGATCGTCGGCGTCGCGGCGAGTGGGCGCCCAATGGCGAGCCGCTGCTGATGCACTTGTCGAATTTCCGGCCGGTAAAGCGTGTTACCGACGTGGTTGAGATTTTTGCGCTGGTGCGGCAGAAAATGCCGGCAAAACTGCTGCTCATTGGCGACGGGCCCGACCGCGGCGTCGCGGAATTTCTGGTGCGCAAGAAAAAGCTGCGCAACGACGTTTTTTTTCTCGGCAAGCAGGATCGCATTTACGAGATTCTGGGCCTCGGCGATTTGTTTCTTCTCCCATCGCAGTTAGAGTCGTTTGGCCTTGCCGCGCTTGAAGCCATGGCCTGCGAAGTGCCGGTACTCGCCACAAACGTCGGCGGTGTGCCGGAAGTCGTCAACCATGGCGTGGACGGATACTTAGTCGAGCCGGGTGACGTTGCGGCGGCGGCGAAATTTGCGATTCAGATTCTATCCAGCGCGGACCGTGGCAGGGAAATGGGCGTGCAGGCGCGCATTCACGCGAAAAAGAAATTCTGCTCGAATGATGTGATTCCGCTGTACGAAGCCTATTACGAGAAAATCCTTGGCTCGTCTTCCGCCGCCGGCGCATAAGCAAAACAGTCCAATCCGCGAAAATGCAGCGTTCGACGGCTTCTATTGGGGCATTGGCGCAGGCTTAAGCGAACCCAGCACGCAATTGATGTCTGCCTGCGGAAAAGTGCCCGGCCCTGCCTTCGAAGTGAACAGCATTCGATACTGGCGATTATGTGAATCAAACAGCCGCGCTACGACCATGCGATCGCGCGAAGGGTCGCCAAACTGCAATCCACGCATATCGCTCGTTTGTAGCGTATAGATTGAAGTGGCGCCGTTCGCGGCGAACGCCATCTTCCATTCCAGCAGCGTGCCGACGCGCGTCATTTTGTCCCGCGGCATAAATGGCGAAAGCTCCGCAGGCGATGCGTGGTATACCGCCGTATACAAGTCATAAGTTGTGGGAAAAAGGTTCGCGCCGAAAACCGCCCGATAGCGCTGGTAGATGTCCGGGTCGCCGTCGCGAATGCCATTCACAATGTCCTCCTCGTCATCCGGGTTAAAAAAAACAAGGATCGGTCCTTCTTTGAAGCTAACTACTGATTCGTGCGTGGCCTTTTGTTGCGATGCGATGCCTTTCCAGGGCGCGTCGAAATCCATGCCGTAAAAAGAAAGGTTTTTTTCCTGCGCGGGCGAAACAGCGGTAGAGGGCAGGGGCTGGGGAACTTCATCGAGGTAAGGAGCACGCGCGGCCCAGTGGCGGGCCTGAAAATAAAACATCGTTTGCAAGCCGAAGAGCAGGATGTAAACGCCGATCGCCAGCGTGGCGAGCGCCAGAATCACCGTTGTTCGCGCCGATTCTTTCTTCTCAGCCATCACAAGGGGCGTACGAATTTACTGGCGCCAGCCTTCGCGCGCAAATCCAAAAGCACAGTTTTTGTGGAACAACGGACTTCCGAAGCTCAGGCTAGATGATTGCCGTTGCCGTTTCCACCCTGCGCTGCTTCGTCGCCGTCCTTATAGAGGTATTTTATTGAGTGCTTATAAAGCAGCAGATTCGGGCTGCCGAAACGCGTTAATTTGATGCAGTCGCGGTCATACCATTCCACCACGCCATGCAAGACTTCGCCGTCGGTAAGAACTACCGCTACGGGCGTATGCCCTTGCATTTGTTTGACGTAATAGAAATTCTCCGCGAAAGTCTGGTCCGGCGGAGCGGGCTTCTTTCTCTGTCCAGCTTCGTGCGAACCTCGTGCCGGATATTGCTGCTCTTTCACTTCAGTCAGCGTGGGACGGAATAATTTGCGGTTCACAGTATGCGCTCCTTAGGAGTTGCGGCACTTCATTATATATATGACTAAAAATTCGCCCAATGGGTTTCTAACTATCTTCAAAGTATGTGAAAAAAGGCGTCTCGTCCCGAACATCACTTATGACCGAACTTATGACCGATGATGTTTAGCCGATTCGCAGGCTTTCCGCTACCGAATCCAGCCCCAATTGCCGTCCTACATTGCGCCGCAGCCGCGTTTCGAGCCGGTCCAGACCGTTGGTCGCTCGCGCGACCCATGCGTCGCTGATTTTCTTCCCCAGGCTCTCTAGTTCACGGCGCAAATCCGGATTGCGCGGCACAAAAGACTTCGCGTTATGGGACATCCCTAGCAGGTCTGATAAAAGACTATAGAACAGGCCGAGGATATTTTCAAACGTTTCTGACTCTTCTTTGGCGAGCCGCGCGGTCGCCGCAAAAATAGCGCGATAGGACTTTCCCTCCATGGCGTCGCTAATCAGCCGCAAAATCTCGCGCCGCAAGCGCGCTGATTCGGCTAAATCCAAGCCCAGCGCCGCGCCGGGGTTGCCATCGGCCAGTTGCGCCGCGAGTTTCCGCTCCGTAGGCTTCCAGTCCGAACGTTCTTTCAGCAATCCCTCGATTTCCGCCGGCGGGATTGGCGCAAACCAAAATGTCAAGCATCGGGAGCGGATCGTTTGCAGCAGGGCATCGGCGCGCGGAGCCAGCAGGATCAAAGTGGCCGTCTCCGGCGGCTCCTCGAGAATTTTCAGGAAGATGTCAGCATCGTTCCAGCGCATGGTTTCCGCACCGTCGAGGATGAAGATCCTGCGGCGCGCAATTGGCCGGAAGTACGCTGCGCGCTGCACCGCGCGCAATTGGCCCATGCGAATCATCGGCCGCGCTACCGGATTTTTCCGGCGCACCGGGTCGGGCACAATGGCCCACACGTCGGGATGCGTCTCCAAAATCAGCGGCATGCGCTCGACGGCGGCGGTGTCCGGACTGTCGCCGCGCTCGGCGAGGCCTTGCTCAATCAACGGCGCGGGGTCGGCCAGCAGGGCAATTTTTTTGCAAGTCTCGCATCCGCCGCAAAAATCGTCGCGCAATCTCTCACAATTCGCGGCCTGGGCGAACATCCGCGCCAGCGTGAATTTGCCAATTCCGCGCGGCCCTACGAAGAGCAGCGCGCTGGGCATGCGTTCGCGGCGCAGCATCGCGCGCAGCGCCTGCACGATCCGTTCATTGCCGACGAAATCGGCGAATCCCATTACAACTCCTCTGCTTCGGTAAAAATTCGCCGGTCGAGTAGCGCCATGATTTCGCCGTGAATGTCCTCCGCCGAACGCAGCTCCTCGCTGCGGGAGCTCATGCATTCGACGGTCGCCCAATTGCGCCGCCTCGACAGCTGATCAAAAATTCGCGCCGCCGCCTGCAAATGCGCGAGGTTCGCTTCCTGTAAATCCCGCCGGCGCCTGGTGTAATTGCGCGCGCGCTTTTTCCCGACAAGTTTCTGCGCGCGGGCCGCGGGCAGGCGCAGATAAATCACCAACTCTTCTTCGGGTAAAGCGTAAACGCCATATTCCAACTTTTCCAGCCAGCGCAAAAATTGCGGAAACTGCCGCGGCGTCACACGCGCGCCTTGATGCGCGAGGTTTGAGGCGATGTAACGGTCCGCGAGCACCAGTTTTCCATCGGCCAGATAATTTTCGAGCCGCTTTTTGTTCTCCAGCCGGTCGCCCGCATACAGAAGCGCGGAAAAATGCGGGTCGACTTCAGTGAGCGTGCCGAATCCGCCGTTCAGATATTGCGCGACCATGCGGCCGAAAAATCCGTCATAGCGCGGGAACGCGGTGGTGGCGTGCGTGATTCCACGCGTTCGCATGGCGCGCGCCAACATTTCGAGCTGGGTGCGCTTGCCGGAGCCGTCAATTCCTTCGAGGGCGACGAGTTTCCCGCGGGCAGGCATCGTTAGCGCGCACAGTCTAACATACCGCGCCTTGTGCCGCCGAGTAGAGGCTCGCGACGGCAAAACGGCCAGCGCTAAGTGCTGTCCTATCCTGCGACACTGTTTCCCAGAAACGGACGATTGCAACGGCTGGCGCGTGGGCGGAAGCTGTTAAATTCACAACGCGCAATGGGTTAGCTTCTGCCCCGTGCTGCTAATCGCTTGCGCGAATGTGGCCAGGCTTTTTGTTGGTGCGCGCAACGATTCGGAGAAGGGAGATCGCAATTCGAGCGGCGCTTGGCGCGGGCCGGCGGCGGATCATGTCGCAACTGCTCACGGAAAGCGTGCTGCTCTCGTTCATCGGCGGAGTTCTGGGCCTCTTTCTGGGATATTTTGGCGTGCGCGCGCTGCTGACTATCAATCCCGGCGACATTCCACTGATCGGCGAACACGGCGCCGGCGTCAACATGGACTGGCGGGTGCTGGCGTTCACTTTGCTGATTGCCGTGGTTACCGGCGTGTTATTCGGCTTGATTCCCGCGTTCAGCGCGTCCCGCTCTGATTTGAGCGTCACATTGCGCGAAAGCGGCGCGCAATCGGGAGGCGCTCTCAGGCAAAACAAAATTCGTTCATTGCTGGTGGTAACGGAAGTGGCTCTGGCCGTGATTCTCCTGGTTGGGGCGGCGCTACTGATTCGTACCTTTGCTGCGCTGCGGAATGTTGATCCAGGATTCAGCACCTACGATGTGCTCTCGATGGCGATGTCCATCACCGAGCCTCGTTTCCAGAAGACCGCGGCAGTGGCGCAACCTGTGGAAGAAGCGCGGCGTCGTGTGGAGGCCATACCGGGAGTGGAAGCGATGGCGACAACCTGCTGTCTTCCGCTGGAGGGAGGATTGGGCCTGCCGTTCAACATTGAAGGGCGGCCTGCAACGAATGGGCCGTATTCCGGCGGAGCTGGATACGACATCGTGTCGCCCGAATACTTTTCCGTCTTCCGCATTTCCCTGATTCGAGGACGCACGTTCACGATTCGAGATGATCAGGGTGCTCCAGGCGTGGTTCTCATCAGCCAGAGCATGGCCAAGCTGTACTGGTCGAAAGAAGACGCGGTTGGCGCGCGCATTATCATTGGAAAAGGAGTCGGCCCCAACTTCGCTGATCCGCCTCGCGAGGTCATCGGAATCGTCGGTGATGCCCGGAACGGCGGTCTTGACAGAAATCCACCGCCCATCATGTACATCCCCGTGGCTCAAGCGCCCGACGGCGTCACCGCGTTGAATTCGCATATTACCCCGCTCGAATTTGTGATTCGCACCAGGACGAACCCATTTTCGCTAAACGCGCAAATCCAGAAGGCGCTTCACGACGCCTCTGGTGGATTGCCGGTGGGTCACGTCGAATCCATGGACCAGGTCGAATCGGATTCCACAGCGCAGACGAATTTCAACATGACCTTGCTTTCGATTTTCGCAGGAATCGCGTTGTTGCTCGCGGCCATTGGGATTTATGGGCTGATGGCTTATTCGGTACAGCAACGGACGCAGGAGATTGGGATCCGCATGGCGCTCGGTGCGAGCCCGGAAAACGTGCGCCGGATGGTAGTTCGGCAGGGCATGACTCTGGTGCTTGGCGGAGTGCTCGTTGGCGTCGCGGCTGCGCTCGGCCTTTCGCGCTATATGGCTTCCCTGACCTATGGAGTGAAAACATACGACCCGGAGGTGTTTGTAACGGTGGTAATTGTTCTGAGCGCAGTCGCTCTGGCCGCGACATACATTCTGGCGCGCCGCGCCTCGCGGGTTGACCCGATGATTGCGCTGCGCTACGAGTAGCCTTATTGCTGAGCCTCGGAACGGAGCGCAATTTGCTTGCGTCAATAAGTTGGTTCGGCACTAGAATGCAGCATGTCTCGTGCGGCTCCGTCCATCGCGGCTAATATCGAGCAGGTTCAGGAACGCATTGCTCGCGCGGCCGCCCGTTCCGGACGCAGCCCTGACGAAGTCGTGTTGGTCGCCGCGACAAAGACGTTCTCTGCTGAAGCAATTCGCGCCGCTTACGACGCGGGCATTCGCGCCTTCGGCGAAAATCGCGTTCAAGAGTGGGAATCGAAGCAGCCGAGCCTCACAGACCTCAAAGCGAGCTGGCATCTCATTGGCCATCTGCAATCCAACAAAGCGCGCCGCGCCTCGCGGCTTTTCGATTGGGTCGATTCGCTCGATGACGTCTCGCTCGGCATGAAACTCGATGAGGCCGCTGGCGAAACCAACGAATGGCTCGCCGTCCTTATCGAAGTGCAACTCGACCCGCGGGAAACAAAATCCGGCGTTGCGCAAGTGGATCTTCTCGTGATGGCCGACGCCATTTTGCAACTGCCGCATCTGCAACTCCGCGGCTTGATGGCCGTCCCGCCGTTCTGCGAAGATCCTGGCGACGCGCGCCCCTATTTTCGCCGCTTGCGCCGCCTGCGCGACGACCTCGAACAGCAATTCGGCCGTAAATTTCCCGAGCTTTCGATGGGCATGAGCCACGACTTCGAAGTTGCTATCGAAGAGGGCGCTACGCAAGTGCGCATCGGCTCGGCCATTTTCGGCGAGCGCCCAAAAAAATGATTCGCGTAGCCACGCGCGATGGCGCCGTGATTTTTCAGGTGCGCGTGCAGCCACGCTCCAGCCGCAATGCTATGGCCGGCGAATTTCAAGGTGCGCTAAAGATTCGCTTGACCGCTCCGCCGGTGGACGATCGCGCCAATGAGGCGCTTTGCCGGTTCCTCGCGGAATGTTTGAACGTGTCGCCTTCCGCTGTTAAAATCCTGTCGGGCCAAAAGAGCCGAACCAAGCGCGTGGAAGTGCAGGGAATCGCTGCGTCGCAAATCAGCGCGTTGACTTGATCTGTGCATCGCTTTCCGCGAGAAAGAGCAAAATTATGCCTGATCTAAAAGCTATTCAATCCGAACTACGCGCACAAAAACTCGACGGGTGGCTTTTTTATGACCATCATCATCGCGACGCCATCGCAGCGCGCATTCTCGGACTCAATGCCAATGGCAAAGTAACGCGGCGCTGGTTTTATTTCATTCCGGCCAAAGGAACGCCGTCAAAACTGGTTCATCGCATCGAAGCAGGGAGTCTGGATTCGCTTCCGGGACGCAAAATCGAATATTCCGGCTGGGAAGAATTGCACAAAGGCCTCGGCAAGCTGATTCGCGGCGCGAAATCGATCGCGATGCAGTACTCGCCGCAGAACGACATTCCTTATATCGGCCTGGTTGACGCCGGAACTGTCGAGATGGTCCGCAAGTTAGGCGCAAAAGTTGTCACTTCTGCCGACCTGGTGCAGAAATTCGAGGCCGCCTGGACGCCCGCGCAGTTCGAGTCGCACTGGCAGGCTGGCCAAATTATTCATCGCGTGACACAGGAGGCTTTTTCGCGGGCTGGCTCTTTTGTACGCGAGAAAAAATCGCTCACCGAATATGAACTGCAGCAATGGATGGCGGCGCAATTTCGCGCACACTCAATTGTCGCTGATGGCGATCCCATTGTTGCGGTGAACCGCAACGCCGGCAATCCACACTACGAGCCAGCTGCTATCGGCAGTGCGCCGATTCGCGAAGGCGATTTGCTGCTGCTGGATGTTTGGGGAAAAGTGGACCGGCCGAACAGCGTTTGCTACGACATCACCTGGATGGGTTACCTCGGCGCGTCCGTGCCGTCGAAATTCGCGAAGATTTTCGAAATTGTGCATAACGCGCGCGATGCCGCCATTAATTTCGTCACTGAATCAGTCGCAGCAGGCCGCGAAATTCATGGCTGGCAGGTTGATCGCACCACTCGCGAAGTGATTCGCAAGGCCGGCTACGCGAAATTTTTCACGCATCGCACGGGCCACAGCATCGGCCAGGACGTTCACGGCAATGGCGCCAACATGGACGGGCTCGAGACGCGCGACAATCGCCGCATCGTCCCGCACACTTGCTTTTCCATCGAGCCTGGGATTTATCTGCCGGAATTCGGCGTGCGCAGCGAAGTGGATATGTACGTTGACGACCACGAAGCCCGCGTCACCGGGCCCATTCAGCAGGAAATCATTCCGATTTTGAGCTGACGCCTTTGAACGACATCGCTCCGCCGAAGGAAGCTCACGCCGCGCCGCCCGCGACTCGCGCTCCGGTTTCCCCAGACGCTGGCCGCGCTCCCGCGCCGCCGGCTGCGTGGCTCGCTGCTGTTGCCGCGTGGTTTCTGCCTGGTTTCGGACATTTGCTGCTTCGCCGGTGGGGACGCGCCGCGACTGCTTTTGTCTGCGTGGTCGGCATGGCCCTTGCCGGGTACAAAATGCGCGGCCGTGTCTATTCTATGAACAGCGAAGATATTTTCGGCATGCTGAACCACCTCGCGGAAATCGGTGCCGGCGCGTTTTATTTCCTTGCACCCATTTTCGAACCTGCTGGCGCAGACACGGCTCGCGTCGTCGGCGACTTGGGAACGCGCTTTCTGGACATCGCCGGCCTGCTCAATTTTCTTTGCGCCGCTGATGCCTTCCTCATCGCTCGCAAATCCAAATCCTGACGCGCCCGCCTACGCGCCATCACTACAGAACCGCGCCCTAAAAAAAAGAAAGAGTGCGGTACCGTGCATAAAGCTACTGCTTGTCGAGTACCCTGCCCGCGTTCAGGTTATCGAAATTCATGATGGTGTTAAGGACAAGCGAATAGCTGCCGATCGTTTCGCCGCGATAAATGGGATTGTTGGAAAAGAGAATCACGTGGCCGGAGTCCATAGGAACATCCACGATTGCCGCACGTTCGGCGATGGAGTCAGCGCCCTCGACGAGGCCGGAAACGAGCAAATCGTGAGCGCTGGCGTAGCGGAAAATCACGCGCGGACGGTACTGCGGGGGAATGATGCCAGTAGTGTTGCGGAGTTCTTCGTCGGTGATCGGTTCGGCCTGCCAGGGCTCGACCTGCGGCTCGGCGGGCGGTGCTTGATATTTCCGTCCGACGACGAAGTCGGGATCCGTGAGCGTGCCGCGCCCGGTGGGACGGCCATTTATCTCCGGACCCAGGCGGCGGAATCCTCGGCCGCCCAGCGTGTTGCTCACATCGAAAGCAGGGCAATCATAGCAGTAGACGGAGAGCTGCTTGCCGTAGCCGTAAGCGATGGGACTGGCGGGATCGACGAGCTCCGCGCGGACGACGCTGCCGATGATGCGTTCGCGAGGCGAACGCGGGGCGGAAACGCCGTGCGTGAGGCCTAGAGAAATGGCGAGATTGGCAGTGTCCGTGGTGGTGACCAGAACTCCGCCTCTACGCACGAAATTCTGAAGATTGGCGACGCCGCTCCAGCCAAGCTCAGGGCGCGTGTCTGGCGTGGAATCAATTCTGCCGAGATTCGGAGTGAGTGACGTTTTCTCCCACGGCAGCGCATTGCCCCAGTCTGTTGGCAGGCCATTGATAATCAGATCAGGATTGACGAAGCGGCCGACCGGCGCGAACAGAATTACGTCGTACTTGGAATTGAGGTGGGGCTCAACGGCAACCGTTTGTGTGCTGATGTAGCTGTACGGGATATGCATTTTGTCGAGGGCTTCGCGCCACCAGCCTTCGGTTTGCGTGCTGAGCCACGTGTGCATGAGGGCGATACGCGCGGCGCGCACCGGATGCGTTTTAACGGAGGGCGCGGAATCGAGCGCGTAGGCTTCCAGCCCCAATCCGGAGATTGCATCGTGTAAATCGGAAGCGCTGATGTTGTGGATCAAAAATGTGCCGCGATTGAATTTGTGGCTCGCAGCGCCGAAGGGCTCTTCGGCCGCTTGGATTTCGGCATTTGGCAATTTGTAGCGCAGAGTAGCGAGCGCGGTGTCGCCGGTGTCGTTGATGGCGAAAATGGAGCCGCTGCCGGAAACTCCGCTGGGCGCGGCGATGTCGCTGACGCGCTCCATCGGCACGTCGAGAACTTTTGTGTCGGTGATGCGCATGACTTTCACGTTGAAAAGCTCGCCGAAGGTCCAGCCCGTATCGTCATAAGGCGTTTTTTGCGGGTCGTCGGGGCTCCAATACTGGTAATCGAGGAGCGCGTCGGCGATTCGTGAATAGGGCTGGTCCATGCGAATGATGTAGCTGCCCGCAGGGAAACTCATGGTGGTGGTTTGCGCGCCCTGAGCAGCGCTGGAGCGGGCGGATTTGGGCTCGGCGTGGAAATGGCCAGTCGTCTCTGCGGCAGGCACAGCTACGGAAAAGGCCGAGGTGGCACGAGAGATTTCGCAGTGCTGGAGTTGCAGCACTCTGAGAAGGGCGGCCTGCGAGCCGGTGCGCGAATCGTTCGCGGGCAAAACATAGGCGGCGGGGCCTTCTTCTTCCGGCTTCATCACGGAACGCTTGGATTTGAGGTAGAAATTCTTGAGGAACATCTCACGATTGTCAGAAAAGAAGTGCAGCGAAGTGAGCAGGCCGGTTTCTTCGTAGTTGTTGTTGTCGCGCTGCGACCAGAGCACTTTGGGCAGCGGAGGATTCTGGCGCCACCAGGTGCGCGAATATTCGTCAGGGCCTAAAGTGCGCTCCTCGGTGTCCGCGCCGCCATTACCAAAAGTCTCGTAGAGGCGGCTGATGCCGTTGTGCATGGCAGCGAAGAACATCAGGTATCCCGGCGACCATGTATCGAATTCGCCGTGCGTGAAAACGCCGGGCATGCCGAATTTGGTCATGTCCTGCACGTTGCGCCAGCCAAGGATTTCCCATTCGTTGGTGAGGATGGGGTCAACCCAGGCGTTGAAGGGGCCATCGCCGGCGGTGTTGTCGTAGAGATAGGGAACGGACTCGTGCAGGTCGTGGAGGACCTGCGCGTCCCATGAAACAAAAGTGTTGAGGACGTTGCGGCTCAAATCCAGGGTCATGCCCATGGCATCGCGATTGTTGTCGTGGGCAACGTAGTGGCCCCAGTACATCAGCTGAGGATAATTTTCGTGGGGATGCGCAAGGTGCCAGCGGTAGATGTCTACCATGCGGTCGCGGCCGTCGACTTCGACCACCGGTGTAATGAGCGTGATGACGTGATTGCGAATATCTTGAATGTACGGGCTGTCATCTACGGCGAGGCGATAGGCCATCTCCATAAGCGCCGTGGGCGCCCCAGTTTCCGTGGAGTGGATTGTGCCGGTGATGTAATAAACGGGCACTGCGGAGGCGGCGATGCGATCGGCTTCGGCGTCATCCATGTGGATAGTGCGCGGGTCGGCTAGCTTGGCGAGTGCAGCGCGATTTTCGTCGAGATGCGCCAGATTGGCTTCGGAAGAAACAGCGACAGCGATCATTTCCCGGCCCTCTTCCGTGTGGCCGATTGTGTAGACGCGCACGCGCGGCGTGGCTTTCGCGAGCATGCGCATATATTCGTAGACCTGCTCAGCGTAAGGGAGAATTCCGGGAGCGCCGGCGACGTCGCCGAGGACTTTCTCGGGCGTGGGAACGGTTTTCGAGGCGGGAAGATAATCAACAAGCGGCGAAGTGAAATAAGGCTCGGTAGTGTACTTCTGAATTTTTGCGGTGTACTCCTGATCGATTGCTTGCTTGGCGGGCTGCTTCGCAACACGTGCGCTTGGCGCGGCACGGCGGCCCGAAGCGCGCGCGGCAGCGTGTAGTTGCGTAACGACGGGAAGCATAATTGAGCAGGTGAAAAGCGCAGCTAGCGCACCCATAAAATGACGAAAGCGCATTGGATATTCCTCCGAAAAACGCTGAAATGTACCACATGTAGAGAGCTTTCGGCGGGAATAAATGAGCTCTCAAGAGGACTTATTCACATGAATAACTGAAAATATGGAGCCGCGGGGCGGACTTGAACCGTCGACCTGCCGATTACGAATCGGCTGCTCTACCAACTGAGCTACCGCGGCTGTGAGTTGAATTTAGCACTGCCCACCAGAACCGTCAAACGGCTAACCTGCCGCATTTTCCTTCGTAGGCGCAGGGGCTTGCCCTGCCCGCGCGACTCTCCGAGTCGCGCTGTATTTACGCCTTTGGCGGCGCGCTGGATGGAACCGGGCCGCAGCGGCCGCGCGCCCAGTCGCGGAACTTATCGCGGTCTTCCGGCGTCATCTCCTCCCAACGCGCCCACATGCGGCGTCCCCAGGGTCCGCGATGGCGCGGCCCAAATCGCCCGGCCCCGCGCAATCCGCCGAACAAGAGCCAACTGAGCACCATCAGTCCCAGCGCCTGCCAAAAAGTGATGGCGGAGAGATGGAAGAGCGACGGCATCAGCCAATTCCACAAAAGATGGACAATCTCGCCGAATACAAAAATCGCGATGGGCACGAAAATCAAGGCAAACATTATCCTCTTTACGATCCACTCCGTACGCCGCTTCACTTCGTGTTGAACTCCGCCCTCTGGTGTCATTTTCGCCTCCTCATTTCTGGTTCAATTCGTCGTAGATACCTCGAAGCCGCTCGCGCAAAAAAAGCACCGCGTAGTGTTTGCGCGAAAGCAGCGTGTTCACGCTCACGCCGGTTTGCGCGGAAAGCTCCTTGAAGCTGCGGCCCTCGATTTCATGTGCGATGAAGACTTCGCGCTGCTCCGGCGGAAGCTCGTCCAAAGCGTCCTCGAGTTCCTCCAGCAAAACGCCTCGTGCGTAAACGGCGTCGGGGCCGGCGTCCGGCGAAGGAAGCAGTTCTTCCAGCGCGAGCGCTTCGCCATCCTCCGCAAACGCCGCTCGTTCCGGCAACGGCTCCGGCCTTCGCTTGCGGAACAAATCCGTAATGCGATTGCGCGCCACGCGGAAGAGCCACGCTCCAGCGTGTTCGATCGGCTGCATAAGCCGGTAAGCCTCCACCAGCTCCGAGAAGACGTCTTGAAGAATGTCTTCTGCGTCGCTACGGTCCGGCACGCGCCTGCGGATGAAGTTTCGCAGCCGAGCCTGCTCCCGCGCGACCGTTTCCGAAATGCGCCGATTCTGCTCGTCTGCCATCTCGATGCTCAACGTGCCCAGCGCTTGCTTCATCTACCTGTGTAGACGAATGAGCCGCGCCGATATTGTAGAGATAGGGGCACTCAGTGCACAGCGCTCAGCGGGCGAACTGAGTTGCATAGGTAATCGAAGTATCGCAGTGGCGAATACAAGGCGAATATGGTAAAGTGCGCCCACGGAGCGAGAAACCATGGACGAGGGCCGCA
This sequence comes from Candidatus Acidiferrales bacterium, assembly GCA_035933545.1. Lineage (GTDB taxonomy): Bacteria > Acidobacteriota > Terriglobia > Acidiferrales > UBA7541 > DAHUXN01. The sequence goes on from DASYYQ010000030.1 coordinate 19,299, forward strand.
AGCGCGTGTTATGGATTACGGCGACGATTTTAGCGGCGCGGCGCATGTCGCAGATTGAATGCAGACCGTCTCCCGCGCTGGAAAGTTGCATTCGCGACGCCATTAACAAAGCCGAGGCGATTATGGCTAGAATTGACCGCCTTTATCCGCCGCCCATCCATCGTCCGTGAGGCCACGGAGGTTCGCTGAGATGAGCGTTGAAACCGCGGCTGTGAGTCGCAATAAACGCCCAATCTCTGTGACCATTCTCGCGTGGATTTATATCGCGGTGGGCGCGCTGGGCGTTATTTTCCATTTCCACGGGCTGTTGGGGCAGGGCGCGTTCCCGTGGGGTGGGTTGTCGGTCGAACTGGTCGAAGTGATCGCCATTGTCTGCGGGGCGTTTATGCTCCGAGGGCACAACTGGGCGCGCTGGCTGGCCGTTGCATGGATTGGTTTTCATGTGGTCATTAGCGTTGGCGCGTGGCGCGAACTTGCCGTCCACAGCCTGATATGCGGCGTGATTATCTGGATTTTGTTTCGCCCTGCGGCTGTGCGTTATTTTCGAGGGAACTGAGTCAGGCAGGCGAAAGGTCGGAGCTACAAAGGCAAAGGCCGCAGAGCGTCACGAACTTCCGCGCTACAGAGGCAAATGCAGGGCGGCGGACATCGTGTAATTGTCATGTGTTGTGGCCGATGGCGCTGCGGCGCATCTAAATAGTTGAGCGCTTGCACTTGCGCGCGCAGTGCCGCGGCGCTCACCTGAAAGTTGCAGTTCTGCGGAACTCTTCGCAAGGCAATCCTCTACAGAGTGGATGCAACGGCGCGACGCAGAAAGCAGTTTCGTTCTGCAAATGCAAGGGGTTCACTGCGCCAGCGGTTTTTGGGATCCTCGATCCTCCGATGGCAAGAATTTTGCATTCGCCCGGTGCGCCGGAGGATTGCGCGGTTGCGCCCAGTCTCTCGATCAGAAACGTATAGGGGTTTCAGAAAGCCGGCAAATGCACTGGCTGTCTCATATTGTGCGGCACGCGCTGGTGAATTGGGGCTACTGGGCCGTGTTTGCGGCATTAATCGCCGAAGACGCGGGGCTGCCAGTCCCGGGCGAGACCACGTTGATGTTCGCGAGTTTCCTGGCGCACAAGAGTGCGCGACTGCATATCGAATGGGTGATCCTGGCAGGCATCGCGGCGGCGATTACCGGAGACAACATAGGTTTTCTGCTGGGGCGGCACTGGGGAAAGACGCTGATTCGTTGGATGCGAAAACTGCTGCGCATGGATGACGACGACATGGGCGCGGCTCGTGAGCAGATTCGGCTGCATGGCGGGGCCACGGTTTTCTGGGCGCGCTACATTTTCGGGTTGCGCACTATTACCGGGCCGCTCGCCGGAATGCTGGGCATGGAATGGAAAAGATTTTTTCTGTTCAACGCGCTGGGCGCAATCACCTGGGTCCCGGCGATTTCTCTGACCGCCTTCGCGTTCGCCAGGGAGTTTCACACGCTGATGGGATTTTTCGAAAAAGTGTCGTGGGGCATAGCTGGCGCGGTATTCGTCATAGGCTATATCGTGTGGCGCAAAAAGAAGCGGCATTATAAGGAGCACAAACGGCGTAGCGCGGCGTAGGGCGGCGATTCGGCAGGAAGGGCGAGCGCGTTCCCATTTTTCACACGAAGAAGCGTTGCGAATCTATAATGCTCTTATGCGGTGGCCCTGGAACGGCAAGCGGCAGACAACTGGCGCGGCAACTCATACGCATCCACACGCGCATCCGCATTACATCAGTCTGCGCCTGCGCGACATCAGCCAGCTTTTCAACTCCATGGACCCTTCGCCATTCATTGAAAAAGATTTGGACGATGATGCGGAGGAATTCATTCTTAGCTGGGCGCAGGAATACGCGGCCGATGCGGCCCTCCGCCTGCGAATCTATCTGGATCAGGAGCCCGCGGGGGAACGCGACGAGAAGACTGGCCAGGAGGTAGATCCGCGCGAAATGGTGAAGACCGCGGTGCACAATCATTTTGCGCATCGCGCGCAACTCACGCATCACGAATTGACGCGCCTGCTGAAGCAGGGCCGCACCAGTTTGCTCATCGGGACGGCATTTCTGTCAGCGTGTTTGGTGTCCAGCCAAGTGTTTCTGGGGCGTGATACAGGGACGGGCGCGGCGATTGTGCGCGAGAGCCTCAACATTGCCGGATGGGTGGCCATGTGGCGTCCCATGCAGATTTATTTGTACGACTGGTGGCCGGTGCGCCGGCGCGAGCGCGTGTTCGCGAAGTTGAGCGGCATGCCCGTCGAGCTTTTGCTGCGCGGCCACGAGGCCAAACCCCACGAGGCCAAACCCCACGAAGCAAAACCTCAGGACACCAAGCCGCACGATGCGAAACCTGATACGAAGCCCCAAGATGCAAAGGGCCGCGAATCCAAACCCCGCGATGCTAAGCCCGCATGAAAGCTTAATGGACTAAAGGCGCAACTCGTCACTTGTCACTGGTTTTGGAGCCGTCCCGTCGAGCGGTACTGCTCGTAGACGGCTTCGAGGAATTTCTCGGTGCGCGGCCATCCCAGGACTTCAACGCCGAGTTTGGCGCCGATGCGCTTGGAAATTTTCGCGGCCATGGCCGTGCGCAGCGCAGGTTCGAAGCTGTCGCGGCGGTTAAGAAAAGTTTCGATGACATGCAGCTCGTCCAGAGTAATGCGCGCCGTATCGTAAGCAGGCTCGCCGGCCTGCGATTTGATTTCGAGGAATGGGCGCGCTTCCTGAATGGCTTTTTCGTGAATAACCACCGTGCCGGCCACATAGTCGCCGAGGCGCTTGTTCTGTTTGCTGATGAGGATGCTGATGACGCCGGCGATGTACAGCGGGGGCACGGGCAGTTCGTCGGCGATGCGCAGCAAATTTCGAGCGATCGAATCAAAGGCGCTAATTGGACGGCCGTCATCTTTGATGACGCGAATTTGAAAAAAGCGCTTGCCGGGCGTCTGGCCGTTCCAGAGAGCTTCGAAAATAGCGAAGTAGCCGGAGTACAAAAGAAATATTGAAAGAATTAGCAGCGCAGTCGTCCATTGCGCACTGAGCGCGGAGAACCAGTGAATGGCCGGAAGCGTCAAGTCGGCGAGGAGAAAGATAAGAAAAGTAACGAACGCGGCGAGAAGCTGAATGGCGGTGTCCGCAACCATGGCGATGAACCTGCTGCCTACTCCGGCAAGCGAAAAATCGAGAGACGTTTGCTCCGGCGTCTCGATGGTAAGATTGTCGGCAGAGGAGTTCATTGCTCTCCACTCGGTGGCTTGAAAAACGGCGGCAGCACTGGGCGCGGCTCGAACATTTGGTCGGAACGCGCGCGCGCCGCAGCATTGGAACGCTGAGCCCAAGCGAGCTGCAGGAGCTGGCGCTATTATATCGCCAGACGGCATCGGACCTGGCGGCCGTTCGCGAAGATGTGACCAGCACGCAACTGGCTATTTATCTGAACCAGTTGATGGGCCGCGCGCACAATTTGATTTACTCAGGTCGGCGCGCAAAGCCGAAAGGCATTTGGACCTTTTACAAAGACACCTATCCGCGAATTTTCCGCGAGACTTTTCCTGACACGTTTGCGGCGTTCCTGATTTTTTTTGTGGCGGGCGTGGCCGCGTTTCTGGTGGCCATGGGCGATCCGGGTTTTACGCGATTTTTGCTGGGGCCCGCGATGATTAACAGCATCGAGCATCATCAGATGTGGACGCAGTCAATTGTTACCGTGAAGCCGCTGGCGTCGAGCGCGATTTTGACGAATAACCTGACTGTGGCGTTTACCACATTCGCGCTGGGAATAACGGCTGGCGTAGGCACAGTGTGGATGATGCTGCTGAACGGATTGCTGATTGGGGTGGTCGGCGAAGCGTGCTGGCGCGCGGGAATGAGCTTGCAACTTTGGAGCTTTGTGGCGGCGCACGGCGTTCTCGAGCTTCCCGCGATTTTCATTGCGGGCGGAGCAGGATTGGGAATTGCGCGCGGGTTACTGTTTCCCGGGAGGCTTCCGAGGCGCGCGTCGCTGGCAAAGGCGGGGGCGCGGAGCGTCAGGCTGGTGCTCGGAGCGGTGCCGTTGCTGCTGGTGGCGGGATTCATCGAGGGATTTGTTTCGCCGTCGAGTCTGCCAGCGCCGGTGAAATTCCTGGTGGCCGCAGCGCTGGCGACGCTGCTGGTTTTGTATCTCACGAAGAAACCTTCATCTGAGAACTCTGCGCCGGAAAAATCGACGGCAGATTTTGCGGTCATAAGGTGAGAGCTGGTCAGATCGCGCCGAGTTCTTTGATGCGCAGGTATTCGTTCACCACAGCGGAAGAAACTTTCGCGGGCTCGATTTCGAGGGTGAGCGCGCCTTGCTGCCGCAGCATGGCGAGTAGCGCATCGCGGCGATGAACGATTTCTTCCGCGGCGACGTAGTGGAACATTTCGGATTCATTTTCCGGACGCGATTCGAGCAGCGCGCGCAGCTCCGGCTGCGCCATCACGACCAGCAGCACCAAGTGACGGCGAACGAGCAGGGAAGCGCTCTCGATAACGTCGGGCACAGTGGCGGTTTCCGCGAGATCTGTGAACCAGATGACCAGGCTGCGGCGTTTCTGCGCGGTAAGCAGAGCTTGCGCGGCGCGCGGATGATCGGCCTCGAGGCTTTCCGTATGAACCTTCGCGAGGGATTCGATGAGCGCGCGCAGATGATCGCGGCCATGTCCGGCGGGCACGCGCTGCGTGATGCGGCGTCCGTAAGCGAGCAAGGCGACACGGTCGCCGGAGTACAGCGCGACCTGCGCGACGGTGAGCGCCGCGCCAACCGCGTAATCCAGCTTCGTCAAACCGTGGCCGCGCGCGCGCAGCAAGCGGCCCGTGTCCAGCACAATCCAGACGGACTGATTGCGCTCGAATTGATGCGTTTTCGTGATTAATTTCCCGCGGCGCGCTGTTGCCGTCCAGCAGATATTCCGCCATTCGTCGCCCTGCTGATAATCGCGCAGGCTCTCGAATTCTCGTCCCTGTCCGCGCAAATGTTTGTGGCGCGCTTGTAGCGCGATTTGCCGGCTGCGGATCAAATAAATCGTATCGCGCTTGGCTTCGTCGAGATTCGGGTAGATGCGGATTCTTTGCGCGAGCGGCGCGGATGCCCAACGCTGAGCGATTCGCCAGGCAGTTCCGTACTTCAAGAAACTTTCTCCGACGCTGGCATCTCCACGCTCCTGCGGCTTGACGGAATATACTGCGCTGGCAGTTTCGCCGCGAGGCACAGAAAGTTCCGCCTCGAAAGCTTCGCTGCGGAATGCCTGCGGAATATCGTCAAATAATTCAGCGAAAATAGATTCCTTGCCGTCATTCCGAATTTCAACGCGCACTCCGCTCTCGACGGAAAGCTGCACCGGCGCAAGCCAGATTCTGTGAACTTCGAGCTGCCCCGGCGGCGGAATCCGCACGAAATCCCACAACCAAAAGACGGATACCGCAATGTCCCATAAAAACATGGCGTAGATGTAGCGCGGATTGGCCCAGGCAGGGCCGAGCCAGACGAGTCCGATGAGCAACAGAAGAAAAAAGCGCCGGCCAAGTGCGAAGGGAATGCGCGAGGCGGATTTCGCGCGCGCGCGCACCGCCGAAGGAACCAAATGTCCGGGTTCGTTCACTTGGGCACTTCCACGGCGCTGATGACTTCGCGAATCACCTGATCGGAGGTGATGCCTTCCAAGTCCGCTTCGGGTTTAAGAATCAGGCGATGACGCAGGACAGGAAGCGCGGCCTCCTTCACGTCGTCGGGAATGAGGAAATCGCGGCCTTCCATTGCAGCGAGGGCTTTAGCGGCGGCCATCAGGTAGACAGCGGCGCGCGGGCTGCCGCCCAAGTTCACCGCTGGCCAACTGCGCGTGCGGGCGACCAGCGCGACGGTGTAGCGGAAGAGCGCAGGCTCGACGCGCACCTGGGAAATCTCCTTGCGCGCGGCTGCGAGCTCTTCGGGTTGCACTTTGCCTAATCCGGCATTTTCAAGTTGGTGAGGATCGAAGCCGGCCTGGAAATTTTCAAGGATGCGAATCTCCTGCTCGGCGCTGGGATAAGTGATGCGCACTTTTACCAGAAATCGATCGAGCTGCGCTTCGGGAAGCGGATAGGTCCCTTCGAATTCGATGGGATTTTGCGTGGCGAACACCGAGAAGAATTGCGAGAGCGAATGACATGCGCCATCGATAGTGACCTGACGCTCTTCCATCGCTTCCAGCAAAGCCGACTGCGTGCGCGGCGGAGTGCGATTGATTTCGTCGACGAGGAGCAGGTCGGTGAAAATCGGGCCTTTGTGCAGCGAAAAAGCGCTAGTGGCGGAATTGAATACGTTCGCGCCCAAAACATCGGCGGGCATCAAGTCGGGAGTGCACTGCACCCTCTGAAACTGCAAATTGAAAATGTGCGCGAGAGTTTTGACGGCGAGCGTTTTGGCGAGGCCGGGAACGCCTTCGAGGAGGCCGTGTCCGCCGACAAAAAGAACCAGAAGAAGCTGGCGGAGGGCATCTTCCTGGCCGACGATGACCTTCGCGCATTCGTCGTGAACGTATGTTGCCAGCTCGCGTACATTTTTCATGCTGTTTGCCTTTCGTTTGCGGTGATGCGCCGAACGTCGAGGCGCGCGGAATAATCATAGAGTTGCTGAACGAGTTCGACGGATTCTTTGCTGTCAAAATTCGTGCTCTTGACGGCCTGTTCGCAACGGCTCAAGGTGCGCAGGAGCGGCGCTTCTTCCCAACCGAAATTTTCGCTGGCGCGATTGGCCAGTTCCGCGAACGGAACATCCATCGGAAGCCCGAGCTTGCGCGTGAGCATGAAGCGAAAGCGGCGATAGGCAATTCCCACGGCGGCGGATGAAACTTCGGCGGAGGCATACAAGTCTCCGAGAGTATCGACGAATTCGAGGGGCGAGAGACGCGATTGAGTGACCGGCGGGCGAATCGGACCAAGGCGCCGCGAAAACGTGAAGATCACGGCGACGAAAATCAGGCCGAATTGCACCGCGCCCCAAAGCACCGGCGTGTGCGAGAGAAAAGTGACCAGCGAGCCGCGCATGCCATGAAAGTATTCGTCCCAGAAAACCTGTACTTTCGCAGGAGGGCCGATGCAGTTGAGAAAAAATGCGAGATTGCCGGAGTCGCGAATCGACTGATTGGTGAGCGGAGTTGCGCTGGCCCACCAGATGACTTCGCCCTTGCCAAAATGATACGTGACGACCGCAGCGGTATCTTCATTGCCGTAGACGACGATTTTTCGGAGTGATTTTGGCTGCCACGCGGCAGGCGCCATCATGGTGATTTTTGGCGCGCCGCGAACCAGCGGCGAAGGGACGAGCGCGTCGAAGGATTGTGCGTCTTCGAGCGGATCGCCGGCCTGAAACTTGCTGGCCTCTGGCAAGAAATCGGCGGCATCGGGTCCCGTGGCAATTATGCGGCCGCCCCTTAGGAGAAAATTACGCAGCGCGTAGCGCTCGTCTTCTGCAGCAGGCATATCAGGCTCAGCGAGAATCAGGACGGCATGCGAGGCGTCTGGTGGCAAATCCAGAGGGGAATGCTCCCAGCGCATAACGCGATAGCCAAGATCTTGAAGAAGCAAAAATGCGCCTTCGGCGCCGCCCCACGCAGGAGAATAGCTGGACGGCACCTCGGAAACGCTCATTTGCGGAGGCACAAACAGCACGGATGTGACCACGAGCAGCGCGAGAAGCACGCCCGCGCCGATCAGGAGTTTGCGGTCGGCTGAGTCGAGGGCTTGAGGCATCCGAATTTCTCCAATTGAGCTTTTGCTCCGGACCAGTCCGCTGGCGAGGCGAGACGGTAACCGTACCAGATAAGTTCGAAGTGAGCTGTCAAATCCTGAAGCACGGTTTGCTCTGTGGAGTGACAGCGCAGCAATCGTAGTGATTCGCGCGGCGTGCGCGAGCGGTCGCGGGCCAGCAATTTCCGGTCTTCGAGGCGCGAAATCGCAGCCCAGTAAGCGCAGTGGATGGCTTCGCGGTATTCGCCGCGGTCGGCGGCGGCCAGCGCTTCGGCGACCCACATGCGGGAATGTTCTGGCAACTCTCCATCAGCTGAGGGGAGTTCTATCGCGGGAGTGCGCGCCGATAGCGTGCGAAAAACCCAAAAGACGATTAGCAAGAATACGAAACCGATGAAAATCCACGCCAGGCGGTTGCCCATTTTCGCAGAGATGTGAAGACGCTTTAACAAGCCGACGATCAGGCCGAAAAGCCAGCGTTCGATGCGGGCTTCGAGGCGCTGAAGGGCAGACTCCCGTGCTATGCCGCCGAATTCGCGGCGATGAAGAATGGTGTCCAGGCGCGCACGGGCCTGCGCGTCGGAAATTCCGGCGGCAGGATTCTCGAGTTCCACTGCGGATTGGCGCAGCGCTGCCAGATGAAATTGAATTTCGCGCGCGAGGGAAGCGGCATTCTTGGGATGCGCTTGTAAATCCGCGAGCGCGGAATTGAGCCATTTCGCAGAGACCTGGTAATTGGCGCCATTGGCCTGGATGATCCAAGCGGAAGGCAAGGAACTCCTGAGGCGGGAAATTTCAGCGGGATTGTTTTTTATTTTGTCGAGGGCGGATGAATATTTTTGCAGCTGGGCGGCGTAAGCGTCGAGGCTAAGGGCGCCCGGCGCGTCGTTCTGCGGGGTGGAGGCGTTGCGAGCCCACAATTGCGGCGAGACTAGGATAAATGAAAACGCGAGAGCGCAGGCTAGAAAACAAGGAAATTGGGAGGGCGTTTTTATCGCTTTTATCGTCCTTATCGTCGTGCACCGTCGCACGTGAAATTCAGGCGGGCAAAACAGCGCCTGGGGCGGTGCCGCCTGTTGGGGAGCCCGGCTCCAGCGATGTCATCAGGTGCTCCAGATCGAAAGCTTCCTTGCGAACGCGGAGATTGTAATACATCAGGCAAATTGCCACCGCTCCAACGGGCGCGACGATGACCTGGGCGATGAATTGGAAGACCTGCTGCAACATCACAAGGCCGATGGGCAAAGCGTGCGGGTGCGGAACGAGCGCCATTATGGTGAAAGGCATCGTGAGAAGGACTGAGGCTCCTACCGCCAAGGCCCAGGCGAGAAGAAAAATCAAAAATATCTGCATGGCAAAGCCTTTGGTGAGCTTCATGCTGCGACTGATAGCGCTGCCGGCCCATACGTCTTCGAGCATAGCTGCGGGGACGGCCACGCCCATGCGGCAGAACAGAACGATGATTACCGGAATACCCAGCAGCATGAATGCGGCGAAGGCGAGCAAGCCAAAGATCCGGCCGAAAGCGGGTATCAAAATGGCTCCTAAAATGAAAATCAGGATGAATCCTCCGCCAACGATGAGGCCGACGAGGAAGATTGTGCCCAGAGCCTGGAGAATGTGCCCGCGAATTTGCCGGAAGGACGAGCGAATCGTGGCGGTGCGGCCCAAGTAGAGATCAGAGACGGCAAAAATGGTTGCGGCCTGTCCGATGCCGCTCACGATAAAAGTTATAACGAGAATGACGAGGATTGCCCCAAATCCAACCAAAAAAGTAGCGGCGCTGGGAAGCTGAGCGGGCGCTCCAGTGCTAGCGGTGATGGCTGCCGTCCGCGTTCGCGTCCACAATGCAATGGCAGTGTTCAAGAAGAACAATACCAGGAAGGGCAGTGACATTATTCCCGCAAAAAGCCAGAATTTGTCTTTATAGAGGCGGAACATGCGATCGAGGACTTCACCGATAGTCATCGGGCGAAGATCAGCGCCGGGCATGATACCTCCTCGGAGAGAAGCAAAAAATCAAGGAATATAAGCATAGCTTAACCGAGAATACAAGTAACGCGAACAGGTAAAACGGCGGTCGCAGCTAAAACGCCACTGGATTGGTGCATGTTCTGTTTGCAGTTAAACCACGCATTCGCCGAAAAGACGTCAGAGTTTGAAAACCGTTGCGCCTCAATGGGAAAAGGGCAGCATGAGCCAGCCAATTGCAACGGAAACAACAACGAGAATGACAAAGTACCTGATGGCGGCGACGATGCGTTCTTTGACAGTGGCGTGGAAGACGCAAGCAAAGACCGCCGAGATCAGAATGGCGCAGAGAAGCAGAGCAGGGAAATGGTTGAAGGCTGAAGTCTGAACGTTTGAACTTGGAGATTGGAAAGCGAAGAAGAAAGCCATGCCGATTAGTGCGAGATTGTTCACTGCGCTCACCTTGGCATCGTACGACACAAGATGAAGCTACGCCAAATCTTAGGCGGCAATTTTCGACGATTGCGCGCTGCAAATGCGAAAAGGTGCAGAGCTTCATGTCGCGAAGCTCCGGGCTACGCGACGGCATAACAATAAAGGGCGAGACGCTAGCCCGATAAACGCGCCGCTACCAACGTAAGCGCCGCGCCTGACAAATATGGCTATTTTGACTGGCCTGGAGGGTTCAGCCACTTCTCCCATTTTTCGGCTACGGTAGCGCCGCCGTTTTTCAGATATTTTGCGTACCACGCAAGATAGCGTTGATAGCGATCGCGCTGGAAGCTAGGCCGCTGAATGCCGTGAAATTCGCCCGGATAAATAATCAGCTCGGTAGGAATGCCGAGGCTGCGCAGCGCTTGGTACATCTGCATGTTACCGATCATCGGGACGTTGGCGTCCTGGTCGCCGCTGAAATAGATGGTCGGCGTCTTGATGCGGTCGGCGTGCAAAAAGGGATAGGAAATTTTCTGATAGCTGGCCCAGGCCTTCGCGTTCCACGGCGGGCCGATTTCGTTATCGTACTGAATGATGTATTCGTCCACGCCATAAAGCGCGACGGTGAATCCGGTGCCCGCGCCGCAAGTGGCGGCCTTCAGCCGCGGATCGCTGGCAATCATGTAATCGGTGAGAATGCAGCCATAACTCCAGCCGCCGACGCCGAGGCGATTAGGATCGGCCACGCCCATTTGAATGACGTGATTGATTCCTGCTTCCAGATCAACGACTTCGTCGTGGCCCCAATCGTCGAAAATCGCGCGCTGGAATTTCTGCCCGCGACCGGAACTGCCGCGATAATTCACGTTGAGCACAGCATAGCCATTCGCCGCGAAAATCTGGCGCTCGAAATTGAAAGCGTGCGCGTCCTGGCCGTTAGGCCCGCCATGGATGCGCAGCAGCAGCGGCACTTTTGCGCCGGCGGTGTAACCCAGCGGATACGTCAGCAAGCCATGGACTTCCGTGCCGTCAGGGCTCTTGTAGTTGACGTCTTCGGTTTTAGCAAGGTCGAGTTCTGAAAAAAGTTTGTCGTTCTGATGCGTCAACTGCTTCAGCGCGCCGCCCTCCCACGAATAAATTTCCATGGGCTTGTAATCGCCGCCGGTGATCCCCACGCGGCAGCCCGGAGAGTGCGAGTCGCCGAACATCACGATGGGCGGTTCGAGCAGTTTGCGCACACTTTGATCGGCTATGTTGATGGAGACGGGATAGACCGAACGGTCGTCTTCCTCGAACGCGACGATGGATTTTCCGTCTTCGCTGAAATAGGGAGCCGAAACGGAGCGGTCGAGTTTTTCAGTGAGAATCGTGGGCGCAGCGGAGCCGTCAGAAGGCACGATAGCAAGATGCGCCATGCCGTAGGCGCCCCACTTCTTTGGATCTTCCACTAAAAATGCGATTTGCTTCCCGTCAGGACTCCAGGCGAGGCGGCCGCGAGTGGCACGCGTTCCGTAATTGGTGATTTGCTTTTCCACCGCGCCGGGCTGCGCATCGGCGACAAAGACCTGCGGCACCGGGTCGCGGTCGGGATGCGGATCGTGATTGCTGAGAAAAGCGATGTGCGTCCCATCGGGCGACCACACTGGTCCGGACTCGTCATAATCGTCCTTGGTGAGGCGCTCCATTTTCTTGCTGGCGATATCGAAAAGGTAGATGTGCGTGTGCTGATTGGCGAGAAGATAGCCGATAACGTCCTGGCGGAAGTGATAACGCGTGATGACAACAGGTTTGGGAGGCTTCGGCTTGGCTCCCGGAGTTGCCTCTTCCTCCGGCTGCTGCGGATTGGGATCCTGGATGACCAGCGCGAGGCGCTTCGAATCAGGCGACCATTCGTATGCCTGCAAATGGCCTTTCTTAATGTCGGTGAGCTGCATCGCTTCGCCGCCTTCGCGGTTTAGCAGCCAGACCTGATTTCCTTTCGCCGGTCCCGGACGCCCGGACGTGAAAGAAAGATATTTCCCGTCAGGAGACCACTCCGGCGCGCCTTCCGATTGCTGGCTCTGAGTGGCTTGAATATCCTGCGAGTCATCGGTGCGAACCATCCAGATGTGCGAATCGTGCTTGTCATCCTTGACGTCCACGGAACTGACGACGTAGGCGACCCATTTGCCGTGAGGCGAGCACTGCGGGTCGCGAACGTCACGCATGCGCGAAAGGTCGTCCACCGTGATGGCCCGTTTCTGCTGAGCGAAAGCTGGCGCGCACAGCGTCAGTAGGAATGCGGCACCCGCGCAAAACACGGCATAGGGAATCAGCACCCGTTTTTGAAATGCAGCGTGTACGGCGGTAGCTTCATTAGTATTTTCAGGCGAAGCTGAATTCGATTGTCTCGAGATCATTGCGCATCTCCCAGTTCTTCACTTTTTGCCGAATAAGGGCATGCGCCAGCGCTCATGTACCCAAAAAAGCGCAGCTTATGACTGTGGCGCAGGATTTCTATAATACATATGCGGACGAGAAGCAAAGGGCAATTTTTGAGGGAAGGGACCGGTGTGTGTGAACGGCGGTGATCCAATGCAGCCACGGAAAGGGAATTTCGAAATCTCGCTGTGATTTGAGTTGGACAGGCCGGGGTATCAGGTTTACGCCGCTACTGAAAAACGCGGTCATAAAACGCACCCCGGCCCGGCAGACAGAGAATTCAGGCGGAACCAAACGTCACCGGCGTATTTCTCCCGGCATCACCATGAACAAGGAGCAGACGATCATGACTGAACAATCGAAAAAGTGCGCGCATCCTGCATGCACTTGCCAGTCGAAAGATAAATATTGCAGCGCCCAATGCGAGGCCATGGAGAAAACTCCAGACGTCGTTTGCCGGTGCAATCACGCCGGTTGCGGCGGCAGAGCGCATTAGCATCTGCCACGACCTTTTCTGACTGCGCTTCCGAATCGTCCTGATCATTTCTTCGTTTCTGATTCGTGAGCGCAGTCGCGCGTCACATTTCATCGCGACGCGCCTTGCGCTCGCGCTTTTCTCTCCGAAAAGAGCCGCACAATCTCCCGGTTGAACGCTGGAATATCCGAAGGCTGCCGGCTGGATACCCAATTCCGGTCGCGCACCACTTCTTCGTCTTTCCACTGGCCGCCTGCATTGCGAATATCGTCTTGAATTGTGTGATAGCTGGAAAGTATGCGGCCCTTCACCAGGCCTGCGGAAACCAGCAGCCATGGCCCGTGGCAGATGACCGCAATCGGTTTGCCCGCGCGATCGAGACTGCGCACAAATTCCTGCGCTTTTGGCTCAACTCTCAAATGGTCGGCATTCAAAGCGCCTCCCGGGAGCAGCAGTGCGTCGTAATCGTCAGGATTCGCTTGATCGAGGGTGACGTCAACGTCCACCGTCTTGGTTTTTTCGTCGTGCTTCATCCCTTGAATTTTTCCCGGCTTGGGAGCAATCACTTTGGTTATCGCACCTTCATCCTGCAGCGCTTTCCGCGGTTCAAACAGCTCAGCTTCTTCAAAATTGTTTGTCGCCAGAATCGCTACAGACAGTTGATTCAGCTTCTTTTCGGCCATACATCCCCCCATATTTTATCGATAAACCGAGGTTGGCAGCATTGAGAGCCGTTCGCAATCGGGGTAACTGCTGAATTATGCTGGTCGACTTGCTGTATTGCGAAAAAAACGTCGAAAGTTTTCAGCGGGCTTTGATTGCTTTGCGGGCTCGCCATATGCCGAACGCCACCCCGAACCAAATCCCTGTTGCGCCGATCAGCACCGCCCAGGATGGGAAATGCGGCAGCGCCTGCCACACGACAATTGCAAACAGGCAAAGGGCAATGCCGCCCATCGCAGCGCCTGCGGCATCAGCACCGGCCGCTTCTCGCCCGCGAATCACGCCGCGCAAGCCTGCTTCTTCTTTTCGCTGCCGCTCATGATTGGCGATCATCGTAACGCTCGCGGGCAGGATCGCTGGAAACGCGAGGAACAGTCCTCCAACGCCAGGGCCGAATGTTTTGGCGATGAGACCAGCCGCAACGGTAATGGATCCGCCGGCGATAAAGCGAATCGCGCATTCCCAAGATGTGAGTTCCCGCAGCGACGCTGTGCTAAGGACGATTTTCATTGGCGTTACCGCAAGAGCCCAAACCATAGTCCAAACGCAACCACAAACCAGAGCGCAATCGGCGTAGCGGTCGCGCGCAGCGCCGGCCATTTTCGCCTTAGAAAAAGGCGCGTCATAAGAAAAGCGCAAAGTACAAACGCTGCCGCGCCCAACACCATCGAGCGCGCTTCCACGGCTGCGTAACCGTGGCCTTCTTTCAAAATAGTGAGCCCAAGAGTCGCCAGCGCCACCGACGGCGCCCCGCCAAACAGTCCGGCAAAGCTTTTCGGCTTGAACAGGTCGCCGATAAGCGCAAATGCAGTTACTGCGGCTCCGCCGACTAAGAATCGAAAAACAATGTCCATGAACATGACTAGCAACTCCTGAAAATGTGCCTGTGCAATTAGCGCATGCGCAATTGAAGAGCCGTACGATTGAGTAAGAGACGCGGTCTTTCAGCAGCGCCATGACCCCGTTTGCTTCACCCTAGGAGCGCTTCGTTCCCTTCTGTTTCGCCACTTTCGCGGCTTGCTTCCCGAGAGCGGTTCGTGTTGATTTAGGCAGGTGCGCGGTGGTGCGCTTTCGTTTTGCTGCTTTTGCTGCTTTGCGAATGTTTTTTCTTGCGGCGGCTCGCTGCTTTGCGCTGGCCATAAGTTCTCTCCCTACAAGGATTCCAGGCATGAGCCCGAACGGCCCACTGTGGCGTGCCGTTTCGCAGGCAAAACCAATCTAGGCCGAGCGACGATTCAGCGCAATCGGGTATGGTTAAAAAAATTCTAGGGAGAAATCCGCGAAAGGAACGTCCCAAAAAGCAGAAGGCCCGCCTTGCGACGGGCCTTCGCAGGGAGAAAAGCTTCTGGGCCAATGCGCGGATGGCCCGCGAAACCCTTCTACAATCCGGAGTTTATGAGAGGTCGGCAAATCAGTCAAGAAGGAAAACCGCGCCTTTAATGCGCCCACAAGCCACATAAAATGTATGACTTACGGTTGGCCGGTCCGCTATCCTGCAGAAACCCCAATATTTGCATGCGCTCTACGGGTTCCGTACTTGGTATAAGTCATTTGTTCTGACGGGCCTGCTGGAGAGGCCTAACTCCAGAATTTCGAAGCTGGTAGCCCGGTCAAAGACCCTTCCAGGCCACATTCGCTTTATTAGCAATCGCAATCCCGCAAAAACAACGCCGCCCAAAAGCGTGAATGCGCAAATCTCGCCCGCGCCGATAATGGTGCCCACGACGATGGTCGCCATGGAAGGCTGATTTTTCTTCAGCACCGGCACGTTCCACATTACCGCGAGCCCAGCATGAAATTTTTCGAGCAGGGAATTGGCCGCCGGTTCCGAAGGCGCGCCGGAAAGCAACGCGATCATCGTTCCATCGCGGCGCGCATACAGGGGAAAAACGCCAGCCGTCTTTGTTGCGCCGGGTGACGCTTTTTGATTACTGCCATTTAGGTCGACCGTGCCAAATTCGGCTTTTAGCTCTTGCATTCGCGTTTGCGCGATCTGCGGAGTAGGATAATCCGTGATGAGCAGACTGGCATCATGCCCGTCAAGTTTGTAACGCGCCTGTTCGGCCTCCGCGCCCTTTGAAAATCCAAGCCAATCGCCGCCCGCCAGCGGGAAAAACTTGCCGAGCGCCACCGGGCCCAGAATGTAGTGGTCCGAGCGCGGAATGAAGTCCTTCGTAGGCAAGCGCTGCGCTAATGGCGGGTAAATTCCGAAATGGGCGTGCGCGCCGGCCTCCGCCACAAGCAGGTCCATCATGTCGTAGTCCTGGCGCAAATTTGAGCCAGTAAATTGGATCACCAGATTGCCTGTGAGCGCCAGAGCGCGATTGTTGGACACGGACGAATGTTGCGCCAGTTTGGCCTGCGGCATGTCCGGCGTGCGCAAAAACGAATAAGCCCCATACGCTCCGCTGGGACTCGCAAAAGTGTACGCCGTCGCGGTCAGCGTCGCCGCTCCGCGGATATACGCGCACGTTTCCGCGGATTCCACGCCATATTCGTGCAGCGCCGCGCTCGCTTCTCCCGCAATCTGGCGAATATTTGCCGCGCTAATCTGAATCGGTGCTGAAGTCGCCTTCCACTTCGCGACAGATGCGGGGAGAATACCCTGCGCAAGGCACGCGGGTGCGCTGAGCAGTAAAAGCAGGAAACAGAATGGATAGGTTCGGCGCATGGGCGATATGTTCAATTATACGACGGAAACGCTATTGCCGCTCAGGCGTGGTCCCGGGAGCCGTTGATTGCTGGTCCGACATCAATCTGGTCTTGTGTTCATCGATGGCCAGACTGTTCAAGCTGGAAAGATATCGCTCGACGCCGCGGAAAATCCCGTAGGCCACGCGCTCCCGCTGCGCAGGCCTTCGAAGCAAGTTCTCGTCTCTCGGATTGCTCAAAAATGAAGTCTCCACCAACACAGACGGCATGTTCGCGCCAATCAAAACGACAAACGGAGCCTTTTTTACGCCGCGATTGCGCTCCGCGGTGCTGACCAGTCGCAATTGCCCGGTGAGAGAGCCCTGAATATCATCAGCTAGCTCGCGCGATTCTTCGATCTTGTCGTTGCTGGCAATTTTTCGGATGAAATCCTGCAACTGGTGAATCGATGCATTCGAAAGCGCGTTTTCCCGCGAGGCGGTCGCCAGCGCCTCCTGTGAAGTGGTGAAGCTCAAATAGTAAGTTTCAATTCCGCGCGCGTATTCATCGGGGCTGGAGTTTGCGTGAATGGAGATAAACAGGTCCGCTTTGGCTTGATTGGCGATGGCCGTGCGCTCTTCCAACGGAACAAAAACGTCCGTAGTGCGCGTGTAAATCACCTGCGCGCCCGGAAGTTTTTTGTGAATCAGTTTCCCCAGGCGCAGCGCGATATCCAGGCAAATATTTTTTTCCATCAGCGGATGCGGGCCGGGCCCGATTGTTCCGGTATCGTGTCCGCCATGTCCGGGATCGATAACGATGCGATTGATCTTCAATCCCAGCGCGCGTGTTAGCGAACGCTCGCCGTCGCGCATCGGCTTTGCCGCAACCGCCGGAGTAACGGGAACCCGCAGCGTTCTGCGATTGCGGCGGGCGTTTGGCGAAAGCGCAGCGGCGGCATTCGCGCCATTTTCCGAGCTCATCGCGTCGTTTTCAGCGACTTGCACTTTATTTGAATTTGAAACGGATGGCGTAACAACCACGGGCTTTGCGTCGCCGGCAAGCCGCCCCACGTCCACAGGCGGTTGTTTGTTGGCCGGCGTATTAGGTGCCGCATTACTTGCATTAACGAGCGCTCCATGAACGTCAATCACCAGCCGGTACGGATCCGGCAGCAAAAACGCCGAATATCCCTGGATGCTGGTTACGTCCAGCACCAGCCGCACCACGCCAACATTATTTTGCGCCACGCGGACTTCCCTCAAGAATCCGTTCTGCAACGGAAGCTCTTTTTCCGTCAGCGAATTTCCCAGCTGCGCTTTGTACAAGTCAAAATAAATTCTGTCCGGATTTTTGATGCGCGCGGACTGATATTGCACGTCGCCGCTCAAATCCACCACCACGCGCGTGTAATCATCCGCATTCCACGTGCGAATGGCGGTAACTTCCGCCGTCCCGCTTTGCGTTTCATCGGGCTGTGGCCGCTCAAACACGCCGGTTGGGGCGGACGTCGTGCTGGAGGATTGCGAGTCGCGAACCGGCTGCGCTCGTTGTTCCGAATTTTCCGCGCCCGCGCGCGATTCGTCCGGCGCGCTGGCTCGTGGCTCTGCGCCGCTTCTTTTTTCGGCGCTGGCAGGCGGAGCCAATTGTCCTGCCGCGATTTCCTTCAGCGCAACGCGAGCCTCCGCGACGCGCGGCGAATGCGGATAGGTGCGCAGGAATTGCTTAAAGGCATCGGTGGCCTCCGCCGCGTTCTGCGCATCTTCTTTTTCGATTTTCCCTATTTCAAAAAGCGCGTCAGGACGGAATTTGCTGCCGGGATACTGCGAGAACAAAAATTTGTACGTGGCCAGCGCATTCTGATAATAGGCCTGGTCGAATTCATCGCCCATTTCGTGATACAGCTGGGCCACTTCCATCAGCGCCGGCGTCACTGCTCCCGCCGAAGACGAAAGCAGATAGACGCGCCGGTAAGCCGCCACCATTTTCTTGTAATCCAGCAGCGACCGGCTGTCTTCCGGCTGCGCTTCAAATGCCGCCCGCAACCGTTCCGCTTTTTGGTATTGCGCTTCAGCTTGCGCGTTTGCTGAACCCTGCGCACGCGATGCGCGCGCGCACAAAAAAATCACTGGCGCCGCGATCACCAGCGCAAGCAAGCATGCCGGTTTGTAAAATGTATTTCTGGGACGCGGCTTCATTCGTTTGTGAAAATCGTCCGGCCGCCCTGCTCCGTGACTTCACGGATCTGGGAATGTCTCCGGAACTGGCCCGCGTAGGCCTGCCCCGAGCCGGACTGGAAGTAGGTGTTGGTCACTTTGCGAACGTAATTGCGCGTCTCGCGATACGCTGGCACTCCGCCAAATCGCGCCACGGCTTCTTCGCCCGCGTTGTAGGCTGCAAGCGAATCTTTCAAGTTGCCGTGATAGCGTTCCAGCAGGTCCCGCAAATACCGCGTCCCGCCGTTGATATTCTGCGCGGGATCGAACACGTCCTTTACGCCGTAACGTCCTGCCGTCGATGGAATCAATTGCATCAATCCAAATGCTCCCTTGCTCGACACCGCATACTGATTCCAGTTCGACTCCGTTTGAATCACCGCCTGCACCAGCGCGGGATCCAGGTCGTTGCGCTTGGCTGCTGCATCTGCGATTCGCAGCAGCTTCGCTGGCGGCGCCACCGGCGTGCGCACAACGCGTTGGCGGGCCGTCTTCGCGGGAGGGTTCGCGTTAATGTAGATGACCCGTCCATGGGCATCTATATAAGATGCTATCTGAGCCTGCGCTGGGCTAACCAAAAACACGCCCAGACACACAGCCGCAATCGCTGCGAAACCCGCCAGCGATGCCGCGCGCAAGACCGCTCCGCATGCCCGCTTGCCCTGACGAATGAGGGGCTGGGGCGGGCTGGCCGTACCTCTACCGGAAAGGCAGAACATACCCACTTCCTCACAAACGACAGTGCATCCGCGACCACCGGGTTTGGAGAGATACCCGGCCTGCCCGCTTGGCCTGATAAATAAAGGCCTTGTACGGGCTTGCCTGCTTGCCCTGATGGAATAAGGGCAAATGCGAGCGGACCTGCATATGCAGGCCTGCTTGCGTAAGCAGGCTTCGTTTCTAGCGCTTGTAAGGAATTATACCAGTCGCTCGACCAGCGGGTAGACTTGCGCAATGGCTGTTTCGATACCAGCAACATCCTT
>DASYYQ010000089.1:0-5597 GCA_035933545.1 Candidatus Acidiferrales bacterium
TTCAGGGAAGTGTACTTCGCATCCTGCACCACTCCGATGATTTCCATCGGCTGCTTGAGCATTTCACGCGTTCCAGAACCAGCCGTACCGGCCATCAGATGCTGACCGATAGGACTTTGCCTGCCGAAGTAGCGGTGGGCCAGCAATTGATTGATGACAACGACGGGCGTCGAAGTTGCGGAATCGCGCGCGTCAAGTGTGCGCCCCTCCAGCAGACGCGTTCGCATCGTTTCAAAGTATCCTGGGGTCACCCAATTCATCAAAGTGTCTGAGTCGACGCCGGGCGGAAGAGGATGTCCGGGGACGGCCACGCCGTTATCCCATTGCCGGCCGGAGAGCGGCTCCATCCAGCACTGGCTCGCCGACACAACACCGGGGAGCGCTCGCAATTTCGCCAGCATTCGACCATACAGCGGAGCGCGGGAGGGCTCGGGGATTCCCGCATTGTGAATATTCGTTTTCACCATGAGCACATTGTTGCGGTCGAAGCCTGCGTCGAGAGTCATGAGATTCGCGAACGTGCGAATGAAAAGGCCGGTACCGATAAGAAGAATCAGCGACAGGGCGACTTGGCCGGCGACGATCCAGCGCGCCGCGGACGATTGTGAGCGGGCGCCGGTGGCCTGCGCCTGACCTTCCTTCATTGCAGACATGGCATCGATGCGCGTGGAGCGGAGCGCGGGCAGAATTCCGAAGAGCAAGCCGCACAGCACGGCGATGCTGATGGTGAAGGCGAGGACGCGGCCGTCCATCTTCAAATCGAGAAATACCGGATTCTGCTGCGTGGAAACAAAGCGCACGAGCAGCGCGCTACCCCACCGGGCGAAAAGAATGCCGAGAATGGCACCAAGACCAGAAAGCACAACGCTTTCGGTGAGCACCTGACGAATAAGGCGTCTGCGCGACGCGCCGAGAGCGAGGCGCACGGAGATTTCCTTCTGACGCGCCGCAGAACGCGCGAGCAGCAGACTGGCGATGTTTGCGCAGGCGATCAGCAAGACCAATCCCACGACGAACATCATGATTTCCAGCGGCCGACTGTATTGCCGGCGCAAGCCATAGAAGCCGCCGGCGCCCGTAGCGCCAGGAAGAATGGAAAATGTGTATTTTCGAAACATATCCTGGTACTTGGCGGGCCAATCCCGGGGAACGACCGCGCCGAAGAGTGGCGCGGATAAAACGTTCATGCGGGCATCGGCCTGCTCGATAGTTGTTCGCGGCTTCAAGCGGCCCATCATCAGCAGCCACCAGTCGTCGCGTATATCGAGCGAGGAATTCTTGCCGTTCAGGATGGCTTCCGCGCAGATGGGTATGGCCACGTCCAAGCGTTCGCCAACATCCGTACCGAAGAAGCCGCGCTGAGCGACACCGACAATCGGAAACGCATGGCCATTCAGTCGGATGAGGCTGCCGACAGCTGTGTCGGCGCCTGCGTAGTGGCTTTGCCAAAATCCGTAGCTTAGAACGGCTGCGCCGGAACAGTTTCGAACATCATCGGAAGTTGCGAGAAGCCGTCCCGCTGCCGGGTGCACGCCAAGCATCCTGAAGTAATCGCCGCTCGCGTAAACGCCGTTGATGTAGTTCGCTTCTCCGCCGTCCGCGAGATCGAAGGTTGTCGGCGACCAGGCGATCACGCCGGAAAAAACTTTCTGATGGTCGCGGACTTGCTCCCAGATAGGATTTGTCACAGCTGGACGGGGACGAGGCGAAACGGGCGAGCGAAATTCAATTCGCACGAGTTGCCCGGGATCTTGTACGGGCAACATGCGCAGCATCACGGCGTCGATGAGGCTGAAGATGGCCGTATTCGCGCCGATGCCAAAAGCGAGAGAAAGCAGCGCAACGCCGGTGATGAGAGGCGTCTTGCGCAGCATGCGCAGCGCGAAGCGAATGTCTTGCAGCAGAGTGTCGAGGAATAGCATGCCACGCTCGGCGCGATACTCTTCTTTCATCGCTTCGACGGCGCCAAATTTCAGCAGCGCCTGGCGGCGCGCCTCGGCCGCCGGCATACCGGCGCGGCGGTTCTCGGCAGTTTGTAGAGCGATGTGCTCGGCAATCTCTTCCTTCAATCGTTGGTCATCGCGCCGCCGCATCGCAAAGTTGCCCAAACGTCTGAACAATCGCCGCAGAAATCTCATGACAAGTCCTCCGGCGTCACTTCGAAGAACCGGCCAATGATCGCCGCCGTCCGTTCCCAATCGCGCGTCTCCGATTGCAGCAGCTTGCGTCCCGCGCGCGTGAGACGATAGAAGCGCGCCCGGCGGTTATTTTCCGAAGCGCCCCACGCGGAGGCAATCGCGCCCTCCTGCTCCAGCTTCAACAGCACGGGATAGAGCGTGCCTTGATTCACGGAGAGCACATCGCGGCTGATCTGCTCGATGCGCCGGGCGATGCCATAGCCGTGCAGCGGGCCCAGCACGTCGAGGGTCTTGAGAATCATCAGCGCTAAAGTGCCTTGCAGGACGTCTTGTTTCTCTTTCATGGATTCTCTTCCAAAAAGCACATTTAGGTAACCCACAGGGAGGATGCCACAAGCCCATTGGGAAAGCAACAGGTAGGCCCGCGCCAGGCCACGAAGAAATTATTCGTAGCGCAGGGCGACCATGGGATCGACGCGCGTCGCGCGCCGCGCCGGAATGTAGCACGCGGCGAAGGCCACGATTCCCAGCAGCGCCGCCACCGCAATGATCGTCAGCGGATCGTCCGCGTGCACGTCGTACAAAAACGAAGTCAGATACCGCGTCACGCCAATGGCCACGCCTATGCCCGCCAAAGCGCCGACCGCGGCCAGCATGATTCCCTGCTTCACGATCAACCGCAGCACGTCGCGCGCCTGCGCGCCCAGCGCCATACGAATGCCAATTTCCCGCGTGCGCCGAGACACTTCGTAGGAAAGCAGCCCATACAATCCAATGCACGCGAGCGCCAGCGCCAGCAAGCCGAAAAATCCCGAAAGCCGCGCGATCAGCCGCTCCTCGAAAAGCAGCCGGTCAATCTGCTGCGATTCCGTGGTCACGTCATAGAGCGGCAGATTCGCATTCACGTGCGCCACCACTTCGCGAATCGCCGGCAGCAGCGCCTGCGGATTCGCCGCTGTGCGCACTTCAAACGATGCGCGCATGCCGCGCTCCGGCGTGTACATCGTCGGCTTGCTCTCGCCTCGCAGACTCTCGTACTTCGCGTCACGCACCACGCCGATGATTTCCCATCCCGCATTCCCCGGCCCCATATTGCTTGCCAGCGCCTGTCCAAACTGCTTGCCCAGCGGATTTGCTTTCCCCAAGAATTTCTCCACAAACGCCTGGTTCACGATTGCCGGAGTCGGCACCGCAGCGGGCGGCGCATTTTCTCCTTGAGGAAGCGGCGTGACCTGAAAATCGGCGCTCGTGAAACTGCGCCCCAGCACAAACGGAATTTGCATCGTCGAAAAGAAATTCGGCCCCACTTGCAGAATGTCCGACGTGGACACTTCGTCCTGCGGTGTCCCCGGCCAATGAAAACCGGTCATCATCAATCCGCCGCTCAGCAGCGGCATCATCGAATAGCTCACCGCCGTCACCCCCGGCGTCGCCGCGAGCCGTTGCTGCAAATCGCGGTAAAAACTGTCGATCTCCGCGGTTTTGTACCCGGCATCAGATGGATCAATTCCAAAAATCACCAAGTTGTGCGAATCGAATCCCACGTCCACGCCGCGCAAATTCACCAGCGTACGCACCAGCAGCCCCGCGCTCACCAGCACCACGATGGCCAGCGCCACTTGCGTTACCACCAGGGCATTTCCCGCGCTCAGCCATCTTCCCGCGCGCGTCACGCCCGCCGAGCCTGCTTCGCCTTCTTTCAACGCCGGAGTCAAATCCACGCCCACGCCGCGAAACGCCGGCGCCATGCCAAATAAAATTCCCGTCAGCACGGAAATTCCCACGGTGAAGAGCAGCACGCGCGTATCAATGCCCATGGCAAACGCCACCGGCCGCGCCTGATTATTCGAGACGAACGAAAGAATGGCGTGCGCGCCCCAGTACGCAAAAATAATTCCCAGCGCGCCGCCGAGTACCGAGAGCATCACGCTTTCCGTCAGCAACTGGCGCACGATTCTCGCGCGGCCCGCGCCCAGCGCTAATCGCACCGCGATTTCCTTTTGCCGCCGTGCCGCCCGCGCCAGCATCAGTCCGGCGACGTTTGCGCACGCAATCAGCAAAATAATCCCCACCGCGAGCATCAGCACGTAGAGCGGATTCGAATACCGCGTGCGCGCTCCCGTCAATGCGCTCTGCGCCGGCAAAAGCCGGATCGCCGGATTATCCGAAGGTACAGAAAGCGTACGCTGATTGGGGTTGGGCATCTGCATCGGCGCTGGCCCGCCAAAGCTCATCTTCCCGCCGAATGGCGCGCTTCCTTTTTGCGGGCTATTTGGATTCCGCGGCGCGCCCAACGGAACATTTCCCGCCGATTGCAGCGGCGCATTGCCGATTTTCGCGTTCGCGGGCAGTTTTGCTCCCGGCGGAATGCGCATCGTGAACGGCGCTTTGCCATTTGCCTGCTGGCCGCCCCGCGGCATCATCATCGGCGCGAGACCATTTTCGCCCGCGTGCCGCTCCACAATTGGCCCGCGCCCCGGCCCTCCGCTCGGAGGAGCGGCGCCTGGCCCTCCCGGCCCCGGTCCCCCGCCCATCATCACCATTTGCCGCGCGCCACCTCCACCTCCCGGGCCGCCGGGTCTTCCACCAGATCCGCCATTGAAGATGGGCACTTGCCCGTGCAGCATTTCGTTGCGGAAAAGCCCGCTGACTTCGGTTTGCGCGCGCTCGACGATGCTTCCATTTTTCAGCCGCGCAATAATCGTGAGCCACCAGAAGGCCACATCTTTTTGCCGTCCATTCCAGAACTGCGAATTGGTGACGCGCTCCGCGGACGCGAGCGGCAGCCACACTTGGTATTCACTCCCCGGCGCAAGGCCGGTAAAACGCTGCTCGGCTACGCCGATAATCGTGAACGCGATCTTGTTCAGCTCGATGGTGCGTCCAATTGCGCCTTGCGAGCCGCCGAACGCGCTCTGCCAGTAACCGTAATTCAGCACGGCGACCGGCCCTGCGCCGGCAGTGTCGTCACTTGGCTGAAACAATCGCCCAGCTGCAGCTTTCAGTCCCATCGTGCGGAAAAAATCGCCGGAGACGAACTGGCCGTTCACGGTGGTCGCCGCGCCGTCGCCCGTCAAATTGAGCGAACCGGCATTGGCCATCGCCGCTACGCCCGCAAAGGTTTTCGTCTGCGCGATTTCGCGAAACATTGGCTCGGAAAATTCACATCCCGACGGATTGGCCGCGTTGCGCGAAAATAATCCGTTGTCCACGCAATCGCCCGCGGACATGTAGCCGTGAATCTCCGGCTGATGACGCGCGGTCCACTTCAGCAGCACCAGCTGCGAAGGATTTTCAACCGGCAACGAACGCAGCAGCACCGCGTCAATCAGGCTGAAGATCGCCGTGTTCGCGCCGATGCCCAGCGCCAGCGTGAGAATCGCCACCGCCGTGAATCCCGGCGATTGCGCGAGCAAACGAATTCCGTAGCGTAAATCCTGCAGCAATGTGTTCATGGCT
>DASYYQ010000092.1:0-50855 GCA_035933545.1 Candidatus Acidiferrales bacterium
GCTGACGTGGCATCACCTGAGCAATTCGACCGACCCGACAACGCCGCATAAAAATGAAACAATTTAAACCTCGCCAACTGCCTGTCTAGGGTTGCGTGTCGGGCTTGGGCCGTTTGCTGAATCGGTCGTACAACTCGAGCTGCTTGTTGTCCAGGCTTGTAAGCTGGCCTTTGATGAACAGATATTTTACTTGAGTGCGCAGCTCGAGCAAGTCGCCATTGGTGACAACAACGTTCGCGACTCTTCCGGGCTCGATTGTGCCGATATCATCG
The DNA here is from genome assembly GCA_035933545.1 of Candidatus Acidiferrales bacterium. Taxonomy (GTDB): domain Bacteria; phylum Acidobacteriota; class Terriglobia; order Acidiferrales; family UBA7541; genus DAHUXN01. The sequence continues at coordinate 273 of DASYYQ010000092.1, forward strand.
AGGCCGAGCATTTGCGCGGCATTCATGGTGACCGCTTTCAACGCCTGATCGTGCGGCAAGCCATACCCGACAGCAGTGCCGGCATATTGCGGCAAACGTCGCGAAAACGAGGTGTTGAAGCTGCCGAACGCAATTTTCACCCCGGCGTCGTAAAGCTCGCCCGGCATGGCGTAATCGGCGTCGTAAGCATCATCTTGATCCTGCGCCATGCTGAGAATCGGGCCGATGATGACGGGAATATTGTCCTTCTTCAGCAGGCCAATCGTTTTCCATGCTTCGTCCGCGCCACCGAGAATCATGCGAACTTTCTGCTGCTCGCAAAATTCCACGGCGTGGCGAATGTCGCGCGCGCTATGAGCGATGACTAAAAGCGGCTCCTGTCCCTGTACCACGCGTGCCAACGCTTCAAGCTTCAGATCGCGCGGGAAATTCGTCGCGCCACTTTGCATGGCCAGGGCGTAATGGCGCGCTTTGTCGAAAAGGTCCGAAAGCTGGTCGATCTTTTGCTGATACTGCTTTTGAGCTTCGGCGAATGGCAGGCGATGGAACGCGAACGTCGAGAAATCGAACGAGCCCGTGGAAATGGAGGGCCAAGTGAGTTCCATCGCGGCGTGGCGGCGGATAGCCATGTCGTTGATATTCCAGCCGCCCAGATCCACGGCTGAAGCGTTGCCGCCGATGATCGAGCCGCCGCCTCCGCCGAAACCGCCGCCGAGCGAGCCAGGAACGGTGAGGACTTCGGTGATGCCCGCGGTGCGGGTGACGTCAACATGCGCGCTGTCAGCATTGAACGCGGTAGCCGCAGTGACATCGGGATTGAACAGGCCGGTTTCGACGGTGTCCACAGTGGATTTGACGGCAGGGACCTCTTCGAGGCCTATCTGCGTGGCCGCGTCGAACATTCCCGGATAGACCTCGAGCCCGGAAGCGTCGATAATTTTCGCGTCTGCGGGGATTGGCACGTTCGCGCCAACCGCTGCGATTTTTCCGTCGCGAATGACCACAGTGCCGTTCTCGATGGGTGCGCCGACTAGAGTGAAAATCTTCGCGCCTTTGATAGCGTACACGGCGGAGCTCGCCGCACTTTGATTTTGCGCAGCCGCAGGAAACACGAATGCGAGCACTAAGAGTGCGCATGGCAAAAGTGCGGACGGAAAGTTCGCGCGCTGGATTTTCATCGCGCACCTCCTGTCATCACACCGGCAAGCTCCGGGATTTTCCTGCGCTTCTTGGACTTTTCATGCGGCTTCTTCTTTTCGGGCTTGCCTTTCTCCCCCGCGGCAGCTGGTTTGCCCGCATTTTCCTCTTTTTCGAGCAACGCCTCCTTTTCTTTTGCCAGTACGGCCCGCCGGGCAATGTCTTCCTGGCGGTCGAAATAAACTTTGCCGTCGATGATCGTCTTTTGCGCCACGGCGTAAACGCTGAGCGGGTCGTGATTGTAAATCACCAGGTCCGCATCTTTGCCCTGCTCGATAGAACCGACGTATTTGTCAATTCCAAGCTGAATCGCAGGATTGAGCGTGACCAGGCGTAGCGCCTGATTTTCCGTAAGGTTGCCGTACTTCATGCTTTTCGCCGCTTCTTGATTCAGGTGGCGCGCTTCCTCGGGATCATCGGAGTTCACGGAAACGATCACGCCGCGGTCGGTCATCAGCGCCATATTGTACGGAATGGCTTCGTATGCCTCCATTTTGTAAGCCCACCAATCCGAGAAGGTCGAGCCGCCAACGCCGGCCGCAGCCATTTCGTCGGCGACTTTGTAGCCCTCAAGCACATGCTGGAAAGTGCGCACCTTGAATCCAAATTCCTTTGCGACGCGCATTAGCATGAGAATTTCGTCGGAAACATAAGAATGGCAATGGATGTAGCGCTTGCCTTCGAGGACTTCTACCAGCGGCTCCAGTTGCAAATCACGGCGCGGCGGAATCAAATTCTGCTCGCCCGCAGCTTTGCGCCGGTTATAATCCGCCCAGTCCTGCTGATATTGCCTGGCGCGTGCGAACGCGTCTCGAATCGTTTCCTCCACGCCCAGGCGCGTTTCCGGATAGCGCGGAATCGGCCCGCCAAAATTCGAGTGCTTCACGTTTTCGCCGAGCGCGAATTTAATTCCGGGCAACGCCCCAGGAAACGGCAATTCATCCGGCGTTGCACCATATTTCATTTTTATAACGATGGTTTGGCCGCCAATTGGATTCGCGCTGCCGTGCAGCACGTTGCCGATGACCACGCCTCCGGCGAGTTCGTGATAAATGTTGACGTCGTACGGATTCAGCACGTCCTTGATATTAACCATGGACGAAACCGACAGGCTGCCCTCATTCACATCGCCATCCACCGCGATGTGCGTGTGGCAATCGACAATGCCGGGCATAACGTACATGCCCGAAGCATCGATGACTTTCGCTCCAGGCGGCGCGGAAATATTCGCGCCCACATCGGCGATTTTCCCGTTGCGAATCAGAACTGACCCGGGCTCGATTCGCCCGTGCGTAATCGTGATTACTGTCGCATTCTTGATGAGCGTGATGGCCGAATTGTCTTCCGAATTTTCCTGCGCCCTCGCTCCCGCAGCGAAAATCGCGCCGGCTAATGCCGCAGCAGCAACAATCGTGATGATTTTCACGCGATGTAGTTCTGCGAATTTCGTTTTCACGAATTTCATGGCTGCACCCCCTGTGCATCCGATTGCATCGGTGGGTGCACGCCCACACCGGGCGGCCCAGACTGAGCTTCCGCGTGAATTTCGTAGCGCCTGCCGTCGACGAAGACATCTTTGATTTTCGTTTTCTCGTCGAAAATGTCGCCGTCGGTGACCACGAGATTCGCGATTTTCCCCGCTTCGAGGGAGCCGATGCGATCCGCAACGCCCAGCATCTCCGCAGGATTAATGGTCATGGCCTTGAGCGCATTCTCCGGCGAGAGGCCGGCATCGATAGCTTTCTTCACGTCTTTCAGAATTTCCTTCGGGTCCTTGACGCCGCCGGAATAAAACGCGTACATCACGCCAGCCTTCGAGAGAGCGGCGGGCGTGGACGGCGCCCGATCCCAGAAGCGCAGTTCGCGCAGCGTGATCTGCGACTGATCCGTGTCTTTTTCCATGTGCGGCCAGTTCACATTGACGAACACCGGCATTTTGCTCGCGGCAATTTCGCTCGACATTTCATAGCCATTCTGCGCGCCGTACATCGCGGCGTGGATTTGCCACTCCTGCGCCAGGCGTATCGCTCGGTAAATCGCGAGCCGGTCATTCGCGGGCAGCAGTATCGGTTCGTCCGACTTGAGCGCTTGGCCGACGACCACCTCGGTGCGATCGTACGGCGGATGCTCGACGCCGGCAGGATGCGCGCCGTAAACAGATTCGGCGCCTTGATACCAGCGCGTGTCGATGAACACTTGACGCACATAGGCAATCGCTCCCATGAGCGAATTGGGAAAACTCGCAAAGCTGCTCTCTGTAGCGAACGCAATCGGCAGCGTGGCCTGCGGCTTCACCACCATTTCTCCGGCGGGCTCGTCGGCAAAATCAATCACGGAGCCCTGCCCCGGGAAAATCCCGCGGTCGGGCTGGACGAGAACACTGGTAAATCCCGCATCGCGCCAGCTGATGATGCGCGGGTCGGCAAGATTGAGTTCGTCGGCGGCGATGCGCCACGGAGTCGTCAGCGGACGGTCCTGCGGCCCGGTGGAAATTCTCGCCGGAACTGGGCCGCGCGGGCCAGCTTGGCGTCCGGTCGGCGCGCCTTCTCCTTCGGAGGGCAAACCAACCGTCGTTCCCGCGTCAATCAATCCCGGATAAACGGTCAGTCCCTCGCCGTCAATCACCGCAGTTTCGGGGGGAATTTGCGCGTCCGTGCCGACCGCAGTGATGATTCCGCTGGCCATCACCACGGTCCCTTTTTCGATTACCTGCCCCACCACCGGAACGATGCGTGCGCCTTTAATCGCAAAAAAGCGCGGCTCACCCGCGTGCGCAAGCCCTGCTGACGCCGAGAGACCCGTTTGCGGAGGCCCCTGCGCAAAAATCGCGCGCGAAAACGTAAGCGCTGTGAACGAGAGAATTGTAAGGGCGACCAATGGCATGGCGAGCCATCGAACCTTTCTACGCTGAATTCCCGGATTCATTTCGCACTCCCTAGAAATGAAAGTTTTTGTGTCGCACACCGAACGACTCCAAGCCCGAACATAGCCCTTTTGCATCGAGACTGGGGGGAGACACTACCCGAGTTCGTCATGCGAGTCACGGATTTTTAGCAAACTCCGACTGCTTCATCTGTGAGATAATGCTTCTCTCTTCCGTTAATGAAGCTGATTCCCGCCTGTGCGGGCTTGTATCTATACCGCTGCGCGGATCTGAGGGGAGCAGGTTACCGTGACCAGGCACTCGCCAGGCAATCACCCAAATACGTGACGCACTGTGATTTCCCAGACATAGGCGGGGACGAGGCTTTCTTCGCCCATCACTTTCGCCCTCAAATGTCGCGGGTTGTGACGCAAATCACAGACATTCAAATCAGAGGTGCCGTAAATGATGAATTGGCTTCGAGAGGAATATGTATGCGCCGTTCCCCGTTTTCAGATATTTCAAGAGCATGACGTGGGTATTGGAATTGGTCGTTCTCTAAATCACGAGGAGGTACAAAATGGACCCTCTAATATCGAAAATGACTCGAATTGCGTTGACCGCCGCAATGATTCTGCTGTTCATCCCCGCGCAGCTCCACGCGCAAAGCGACGCTGCGAGCCTTTATAAGTCAAAGTGTGCTATGTGCCATGGCGCTGATGGCAAAGGCGATACCGCTGTAGGCAAGAAGTTTGGCGTGCGCGATTTCGCGTCTCCGGAAGTCCAAAAAGAGACAGACAAGGAGCTCATCGAGATTACGTCTAAGGGTAAGAATAAAATGCCCGGATATGAAAAGACCTTAAAAGAGTCGCAGATCAAGGAACTCGTGGGTTACATTCGCGAGCTCGCCAAGAAAAGATGAGCGGATCATATGGCAGCGCTGTAGACTTCGAGTAGTTCCTAACAAGGATTCAGGTGGTGTTCATAAAACAAAGCTACATGCTTCAGGAAAACAACCAGATGCTCCACATGAGAACTTGCGGTGGGGCGTGTGAGGGGCCCTATTCGAATGCGTTCTGATCGCCTGGCTCTTTGGTTCCGTCCTCTCGCGTATCTCGGCAGAAATCCAGTCACGTTGACGGGCGTGGTGCTCACGACCACGTCGGCAATCACGATGATCCTTTACTGGATTTTCGAGATATTGCTGGGCGGCGGCCTCAACGCCTATCCATACGCGGGCATCATTTTTTTGCTGGCCCTTCCCAGCGTGTTCATTCTGGGATTGATTCTGATCCCCGTCGGAGCGCTCTCCCGCAGAAAACTGCTGCGCCGCCGGGGCGAACTTCCCTCTGTATACCCCCGCGTTGATCTCGCCGACCCCTTACTTCGCAGGGCGGCGATTCTTGTTACCATGGCGACCTTCTTGAACATCGTGATTTTCACCACCGCCGCATACAAGGGCACGCAATACATGGACTCCGTGCGATTTTGCGGACAGACCTGCCATACCGTAATGCAGCCTGAATACACCGCATATCTGAATTCGCCGCATTCGAGGGTCGCTTGCGTCGAATGCCACATCGGTCCCGGCGCCTCTTGGTTTGTGCGCTCCAAAGTCTCCGGGGTCAGGCAAGTTTTCGCGGTCGCTTTTCACGACTATCCACGCCCGATTCCCGTTCCGGTGGAGCAACTTCGGCCGGCCCGGGCAACCTGTGAGCAGTGCCATTGGCCGCAGCGCTTTGAAGGAAGTCCTCTTTTGGTCATTACCAACTACGCTTCCGACAAGGACAACACATCGTCAACGACGGTGCTGGCGATGAAAGTAGGCGGCCAAAGTGCGCAAGGGATGGTAGGAATTCATGGGCATCATTTGGATCCAGGAGTTGAAATCACCTACATTGCGATAGATCGCAGCCGGCAGGTAATTCCACAGATAACGTACACTGATCCCTCTGGCAAGACCACTGTGTTCAAATCGACTGACAATAAAGTGACCCCGGAGCAGCTCGCGCAGGGGGAACACCGAATCATGGACTGCATGGACTGCCACAATCGCCCGACGCACACATTCCAATTGCCCAGCGATGCTTTGGACCAGGCCATGGCCGAATCGTACATAAGCCCAGATATTCCTTACATCAAGAAGGAGGGAATGGAAGTCCTTCAACAAAAGTATCCGGACCGTGCCACTGCCCGAAAAGACATCGCGGCAGAACTTCAGAGTTTCTATGAGAAAAACTATCCACAAATAGCCTCTGCTCAAAAAGCGAAGCTTGATCAAGCGATTAGCGCTATACAGACGATTTATCTGCGCAATGTGTTCCCCCAGATGGATGTTACCTGGGGCACTTATCCCGACAATTTGGGACATATGAACTGGCCGGGCTGTTTCCGTTGCCACGATGGAAGCCATGTATCCGCAGACGGCAAAACCATTCCGAACGATTGTGACGTTTGCCACAGCCTCATCGCTGTTGGCGAGCACAATCCGAAAGTTCTGGGAGAACTCGGAATAAAATGAACCATGGCTGGCGAGTTGAACGATGGTTGCTCCGCTCCGTGTTCGGCAGACGGCGATGGACAGCCATCGTTCTGGCGGTTCCAGTTCTTATGTGCCTCTCTGCCTCGCCAGCGCGGGCGCAAAAAAACGCGGAGTGCCTTGCCTGCCATAGCCAGCCTGATTTGCAAGACCAGGCGGGCCACAGCGTATTTATCGACGGAGCGAAGCAAAGCGCCAGCGTGCATGGCGTCCTGAGCTGTACCGATTGCCACACCGATATCAAAGGCTATCCACATCCCGAGCATCCCGCTGCGGTTAACTGCGCGACATGCCACGCGGACGAAGCCAAAAATATCTCCGAAAGCGTCCATGCCAAGGCCAGCACGCCGCCATGCTTGGGCTGTCATGGCGATCCTCACTCGATAGTGCCAGTAAAAGATCCTGCGTCTCCGGTGTATACGCTGAACATTCCCAAGACGTGCGGGTCCTGCCACGGCAATCCCGCGCTGGCTAAAAAGTTTGGCCTCATAAATGTATATGCCCTGTATATGGATTCAATCCATGGGTTTGCTTTGACGAAAGATGGCCTGCTGGTTGCGGCGTCGTGCTCCAGTTGCCATGGCACGCACAAAATCCTTAGCCATACGAATCCCCAGAGCCGCACTTATCGGACGAATATCCCCGCGGCCTGCGGCTCCTGCCATGCGGGGCCCGAGGCCGCTTACTTCGGCGGAATTCACGGAAAACAATTACAGGCAGGAAACACGCGGGCGCCCGTCTGCATCGATTGCCATACCGCTCACGCGATCTCCAATGTGCAGTCCGGCACTTGGCAGGAAAAAACTTCCGCAACTTGCGGGAGCTGCCATCAATCCCATTTTGCTACCTACCTCGATACCTTCCACGCCCAAGTTTCGGCCTTGGGATACGCGGCGACCGCGCATTGTTGGAATTGCCACCGAGAGCACACCATTCTTCCTGCATCCGATCCGCGATCCTCCGTCGCTCCAGGAAATCTAGTGGCCACCTGTAGCCAATGCCATGCGGGCGTGACGGCGAGCTTTGTCACCTACCATCCTCACGCTGATCCCCATGACCGAAAATCGTTCCCGGCGCTCTATTTTGCCGCGCAGTTTATGAATCTGCTTCTCCTTAGCGTACTGGGCTTTTTCAGCTTGCATACGATCCTGTGGTTTATTCGTTCTGTCTTTGATCGTTCCAGGAGGAGCGCCGAGGTGGAAAGTGGCGACTAGCGGAGTTGTGGAAAGAGGAAAGACGACCGGCCAATATTATCGCCGTTTTTCCGTAGGCCAGCGTTATCTGCACGGCGTCATAATGGCGACGTTTATCGGCTTGGCTTTGACCGGCATGGTTCTCCGCTTTAGCCATGCTCACTGGGCCGCTACGTTCGCGCACGGCGTCGGTGGGTTCAGCGCGATTTTGTTTTTCCACAAGTTTTGCGCGGTGCTGCTCACATTGGCTTTTTTGGTGCACCTCGGCGACCTCGCGTACAGCGGAATCGTTAGGGGACAGAGAGGCGTCTTCTGGGGACCGAATTCCATGGTCCCGCGACTCAAGGATTTCCAGGATCTTTACCGGCACATTCGCTGGTTTTTGTGGTTAGGTCCGCGTCCCAAATTCGACCGCTTCTCTTACTGGGAAAAATTCGATTACTGGGCGGTGTTTTGGGGCATGGCTATCATCGGACTTTCAGGGTACGCGATGTGGTTCGCTCCTTTCTTCGCCAGATTCATTCCGGGTTCCTGGCTCAACATTGCCCTGCTCATCCATGGCGAGGAAGCTCTTCTGGCGGTATGGTTCATTTTCGCCATCCATTTCTTTAACACCCACCTGCGGCCGGGAAGCTTTCCCATGGACCTGGTCATTTTCACGGGACGCGAAACTGAGCAGGAATTGAAAGAAAAACATCCCGTCGAGTACCAGCGTCTGCTGGAAACGGGCCAATTACAAAGCACAAAGGCGGAAGCGCCCTCGCAAAGGCTCAAAAATTTCGGCAGAGTGGTTGGCGTGATTGTTATTGTCAGCGGCTTCGTGCTGCTCTGGCTGACCTTGGCTTCCTTCCTCAAAGGCCAATGAGGCTTTGCCAGCGCGCGTGCAATAGCTTATCTTGCCGGGCATATGATGCCTGCGGATGCCGTGGCCGAGCGTTTAGCGAACGATTGTGACGCCCATCACTCGCCTCTGCGGCCAGCGTCACATTTGAAGCCGTCGATCCGGCGCTACATTAACGTTAGCTGCCACAGGAGTGTGACCGGGTGGCCAGCGATAGGCCGGGAGGGCTACAATGGCACAGAAATCCAGCGTGTCGTATCCAACCAAGAAGCTCGTTGCGCGCGAGCCGATCTGCGCTGTTTGTGGAAAGCTTTCGCAACAGACAATCTGCCACGCGTGCGCTGACAAAGTTCAAGCCGAAGCGGTGTCTAAGAAGAAGCGCGAAAACAAAGGCGAGGAATAGCAAGTTTACGTCGAGCTTGAATTTGCGGCCGTGCTGTTCTTTGCGCGCGCCAGTTTCCAACATTCCCGCGCAATGGCCCAATCCTCTTGGGCGCATACAACCAGGACGCGAACGGCCGAATTTCTCGCAGAAATATCCTGGTCTGACGCCAGTTGAGCATTCTTCTCGGCATCAAGCTCGATTCCCAAATAGTTAAACTCCGCGCATGCAGCCTCGCGCACGTCCGGCGAATTTTCTCCGATCCCGGCGGTAAACACCAGCGCGTCAATCCCGCCCAACACCGCGACCATTGCTCCGATATTCCAGCGCAGACGATGCACAAAAATATCAAAAGCAAGCTTCGCTCTCGAATGTCCTTGCTTCATCGCAGCCTGGATAGCGCGCATATCGCTCGAAAGACCTGAAATTCCGAGGAGGCCAGATTTCGTGTTGAGCACGTCGTCCAATTGTTGCGGCGAGTATTCGCCGTGTCGCAGCAGGTACGTCAGTATGCCCGGGTCTACAGACCCGGAACGCGTGCCCATCATCAGCCCCTCGATCGGGGTAAAACCCATCGTGGTATCAACGCTGTGTCCGTCGCGAATGGCGGCCAAGGAGCATCCGCTTCCCAGATGGCAGGTCACTATTTTCAGGGAATTCAATTCCCGACCGAGAAGTTGAGCTGTGCGTTCAGCGCAGTACTGATGATTTATGCCATGAAAGCCATATCGTCGAATCCCTCGCATGAACCACTCATAAGGGCCCCCATAAACGGCAGCAGATTGCGGCATGCGGTAGTGGAATCCTGTGTCAAACACAGCCACTTGGGGCACCACGCCAATTTTCTCCTCGACAATGTGAATCGCTTCCAACTCGGCCCGGTTATGAAGCGGGGCGAAAGCCGATAGCCGCTCGATGACCGTCTCCACTTCGGGAGTGATAATGGTTGGCTGTTCGTATTGCGAGCCACCATGCACCACGCGATGGCCCACGATGTCAATTTTCGCAGGCGAGGAAATGACGCGCGCCGCTCCGGACCATAAGCTCTCCAATAGCTGAACAATTGCCTGTTTGCGGAAAGGGATCGCTGCGCGTTCTTGTAGAGTTGCGCCCCGCTCGCTCCGCGCTGTAATTTCGGCCTGGTCGCCGTTCCATTCGATTTTGCCCTGCCATATCGGCGCGGGCGGATTTTCCGGCGGGACTTCCTCGAGCTCGTAGAGCGAACTTTTTTGAGTACTTGAACCCGAATTGAGAACCAGGATTTTCATCGGCTGCAAAATTAATACGGCCATTTCCAATCGCGGATCTCCGGCAGATCGTCTCCGTGAGCGCAGATGTACTGCCTATGCTCGACGAGCTTATTCCGCAGAAGCTGCTTGAAATCGCCGCCGATGCGCTGCAAGCGCGGGACGCGGTCGACTACGTCGCCAGCAAGATGAAATCGGTCGAGGTCATTCAGCACGGTCATATCGAATGGAGTGGTCGTGGTTCCCTCTTCTTTGTATCCGCGAACGTGGAAATTGTCGTGATTGGTCCGACGATACGTCAGGCGGTGAATCAGCCAGGGATAACCGTGATAGGCAAAGATGACAGGCTTATCGGTTGTAAATATTGAATCAAATTCACGGTCTGAAAGCCCGTGAGGGTGTTCGCTCATCGGTTGAATGGTCATCAAATCGACCACATTAACGACGCGAATTTTTATGTCCGGAAAATGCCGGCGCAGCAGGTCCACGGCCGCAAGAGTCTCCAGTGTGGGAACATCTCCGGCACTGGCCATCACTACGTCCGGTTCGCTGCCATTGTCGTTCGAGGCCCACTGCCAAATGCCGATTCCGTTCGTGCAGTGATCGATCGCGGAATCAATGTCGAGCCATTGCAGGTCCGGTTGCTTGCCGGCGACGATCACATTTACATAGTTCCGGCTGCGAAGGCAATGATCCGCGACGGAGAGCAAGCAATTGGCGTCCGGCGGCAGATATACGCGCACTATATCGGCTTTTTTGTTTACAACGTGATCGATGAAGCCGGGGTCCTGATGCGTGAAGCCATTATGGTCCTGGCGCCAGACGTGCGACGTTAACAGGTAATTTAACGAAGCAATCGGACGCCGCCATGCGATTTTTCGCGTGACTTTGAGCCACTTGGCATGCTGGTTGAACATTGAATCCACGATGTGTATGAACGCTTCGTAGCAGGAAAAAAATCCATGCCGTCCGGTCAGCAAATAGCCTTCAAGCCATCCCTGGCACATATGTTCGCTCAGCACTTCCATCACACGGCCGGTTGTAGACAGGTGCTCATCTGTGGGCAGAATTGGCTCCATGAAAATTTTGTCAGTAGTTTCGTAGATCGCATCGAGCCGATTAGAAGCCGTTTCATCAGGGCCAAATACGCGGAAATTCTTTGCATCCGCATTCAATTTCATGACATCGCGCAAGAAATTCCCAAGAACTCGAGTCGCTTCCGCGCGTTCTGTGCCCGGTTTCGATACTTTCACGGCATAATTCCGGAAATCCGGCATCGCCAGGTCCCGCAGCAACAGGCCTCCATTGGCGTGCGGATTGGCGCCCATTCTGCGGTCGCCACGTGGCGCCAGTTCACGCAGTTCCGCAACCAGCTTCCCGGATTCGTCAAATAGTTCCTCCGAGTGATAGCTCTTCATCCACTCTTCTAAAATTTTAAGGTGACCGGGGTGGGACGCAAGATCGGTTACCGGGACCTGATGCGCGCGCCACGTGCCTTCCACCGGTTTGTCATCCACCGTTTTTGGCCCGGTCCAGCCTTTTGGTGTGCGAAGGATGATCATCGGCCACACTGGAACGCCAGTCACTCCTCCGGCGCGTGCGTCGTTTTGAATCGCGCGAATTTCTGCGATGATCACATCCAGCGTGTGCGCCATTTGCTGATGCATGATCTGCGGATCATGGCCCTCTACGAAGTATGGCTTGTAACCGTAGCCCGTAAAAAGCTGCGTCAATTCCGCATCTGGCATTCGGCCAAGCACGGTGGGGTTGGCGATTTTGTACCCGTTCAGGTGCAAAATGGGCAGAACCGCTCCATCCCGCGCAGGATTGAGAAATTTATTGGAGTGCCAACTCGTCGCCAGCGCGCCAGTTTCAGCTTCACCGTCGCCAACGACGCAGCAAACCAACAGCTCGGGATTGTCGAAGGCTGCGCCGTACGCATGGGCGACTGAGTACCCCAGTTCGCCTCCCTCATGGATCGATCCCGGCGTTTCGGGAGCCACATGGCTGGGAATGCCCCCGGGAAAAGAGAACTGCTTGAAGAGCTTTCGCAATCCGTCCTTGGTTTCGGGAATATTAGGATAAAGCTCGCTGTAAGTGCCTTCCAGATACGTGTTTGCGACCATTCCCGGCCCTCCGTGTCCGGGACCAGTCACGTAGATAACATTCAAATCGTGCTTTTTGATCAGCCGGTTAAAATGGACGTAAATGAAATTCAGTCCTGGCGTCGTTCCCCAATGGCCAAGCAGGCGCGGCTTAATATGCTGAATTTTCAATGGCTCAGATAGCAGCGGATTATCGAGCAGGTATATCTGCCCCACAGAAAGATAGTTCGCCGCGCACCAGTAGGCATGCATTTTGCGAAGCTCTTCCTGCGATAAGGGCTGCGCAGAAGTCGAAGGACTCGTCGAACCCGCCGATGCCGCAGTAGCCATATCTTCACATTCCTATTCTATTTTCCTTAAATCGCTTCTTTCGGCTGGGGAGCGATCGAAACTCCATTCTAGTGCAAGAACGCAAACTTTCAGAACCCCGCTAGCTGCTGAAAGCGAACCAAACTCATGCCGTTCTCGGTCAGCCGTCCTTCGTTACTCTCTTCAGCGAAATCGAGCAGAAGGCCCCGCTCTGAGGTCCATATCAAAAATGGCGCGTGCAGGGGAACTTTCAATTCAAATTTGTCAGCCTTCCATCTGCGCCGGGCAACAGTGATTTCCTCTTTTCCCAGATAGCGTAACTGCCCGCCAAGAATCTCCGTGTAGACAGGATTTTCGCGGCTGGGTTCATCCATCGTAACCAACTGCACGGATATCGCGCCAGCGCCATGCTCCCGGCTAAACCGCGTGATGTTGCTTATCGAGAACGCCGAAATCGGCCAGAGAAAGCCGTATGACGGATCGAGCGTCAAGTTCAGATTGACGTTATTGGCCGGATCCTTCGCGCCCGAAGAGCACGCGAGTTTCCCAGGCAAAAAATCGCAACTCAGCGGCCCGGAATCGGGCAGCCAGCGTAGCTTTCTGAACTCCTTGATTTCGAGAATTTTGAAATCAGAGGAAAGATGCACGGAAAATCGATCAGCGTGGGACTCGGCCTCGGGTGAATCGTAGTCGCGTTCACCTGTGGCTTCAAGGCTGCCGTCGGGCAAGCGCCAAAGGTCCCAGGATTCGATGAAATTGTAGACGGCCGGCGCGAAAGGCCCTATCCCGCTGCCGCGGCTTTGCGTGTAGACCCTGTACTCCCCTGTTGCAACTCGAACTCGACGCGTCTCTGCCGTCTGTTTGGCGCCTGCAGATGCCTGCGCATCCCGGCCCTGCACAAAATTCGGCCGAGGTCCAAAATATTTTACACAAAAAGCGATACTCACGAAAAGCAGCCCAGCGCTAATTCGTGAAATCATTGCCCTTTCTCCTCTGAACTATTCTCAGGGCGGCCAAATTTCCTATATGTGACCCAAGTCACAAGCTCGTGTGTCACACGTCATAGCGAATCGGTTGCCTCGGCTTATACAAAGGAACTTCTTTTAGGGTAACACCAAATGCAACGCGATGCAGAGCATTTGAAAAGCAATTGAGGAACCAAAAGGGGAATCAGGATGGCATTGAGTGCCGTTTTGGCAACTGAGCAAATATCTCCATTTGTGATGCAGGTCACAGCCACCTCAAATGCAAGCGGCTATAAGAATAATCATATTGCGGTTTGTTGGCATATCTGAAGTCTGCGAGGGAACTGTATGGGGCGTGTCAAGGTGTTCAACTCAGCGCTTGTTCTTACGCTTCTGATTTTCGTGTCCTGGCATCCTGCCGCCGCTCAGGCGCAGAAGGCAGACAGTTCAAAGAGCGCGCCGCAAACAGCCGCCACTGCCCCGGCAAAATATGCCGGTTCTGATGCTTGCAAAGTCTGCCATGCGGACGAGTACTCCAGTTGGGAGAAATCGCCGCATTGGAAGACCACACTCAATACCAAGCAGGGCCCTTCTCACCAGGGCTGCGAAGCCTGCCATGGCGCAGCGGCGAACCACGCGGCGGATCCCAGCAATACTGCGGGGCTTTTCGATTTCACAAAAGCTTCCGCCAAAGAGATCAATGACCAATGCCTCGAGTGCCATGCCGGCGGAACTCAGCATATGAACGCGCTCAATTCCGTCCATGCAAAAAACGGCGTGAGCTGCATCGCTTGCCACTCTCCCCACCATTCGGTGACCAAGGAATTCATGCTGGTCAAAGCGCAGCCGGAACTTTGCTACTCGTGTCATCTTGCGAAAAAGGCTGAATTTGCAATGCCCTTCCACCACCGGGTGAACGAGGGCCTGATCCAGTGCACCGATTGCCACAATCCGCACGGCACCGAGGGACCCAAGCAAGTCAGAATGGCGTCCACCCAAGACGCGGTCTGCTTCAAATGCCATGCCGACAAGCAAGGTCCGTTTGTATACGAACACGCACCTATAAAAGTGGATGGATGCACATCGTGCCACGTGGTGCATGGCGGTCCCAACGCTCACATGCTGAAGGTCAGCAACGTGAACTTGCTATGCCTCCAGTGCCACACAACCAGCTTCAGCAGTGCGCCGGGCGCTCCCTCCTTTCACAATCAGGCGAGCTTCTTCCAGGCGTGCACCTTGTGCCATTCGGCAATCCACGGCTCGAATTTCAGTTCCTTTTTCTTTAAATGAGGCTGGTATGAGCGCTTTGCGAATCTTGTGCGGCGGGATGCGATCAAAAACGAATCAGAGATGGTCTGCGATGCCTTTCCGGTCAACGGGAGAAAAGCCATGAACCGTCAACGAACCGTAGTTGCCCTGGGGCTGTTGCTGCTTGCGGCAGTGTGGCTGGCTCCCCGGTCTAGCGCGCAGGAGACCTCCGGCCAGACGCAGGGCGTGAAATCCGGCGATTACAATGTTCAACAGACCATTGATTTCGGATACCGCGCCAACGAAATCAATGGAAACATCGATACTTACGACACATTCGTTAATTTGGGTTCAGGCGTTCGCCTGTTTGACTACAGCCTGGATATGCGCTCCATCGATCATAAAGGCTTGTTCTTTGACAACCTGCATTTCAGCAACTTTGGCTACGGCGGCGATCCCAACGACGTCTCCCGTCTGAGCATCGATAAGAACAAGTGGTTCGATTTCAGTGCGCAATTCCGGCGCGACAAAAATTTCTGGGATTACAATCTCTTTGTCAATCCGCTCAATCCGGCGGCGCTGAATCCCGTGGGTTCGGCCACTACCGGCTGCATCGTCAGTGGACCTTCCTCGGCAAATCCAGGCCTTCCCGGCTACTGCTCCAATCCGTCCGTGCCGCAGACCAATACGCCGCACGCGCTGGATCTCGTGCGCAAGATGCAGGACTATGACTTAACTCTGTTGCCGCAATCCAGAATCCGGTTTCGCCTGGGTTTTTCGCATGACAGCGATCAAGGACCCGGCTTCTTCACTTCAGATTTCGGAGCGATGCCCGATTTCCCTGAAAACTATAGCTTCAGGACAAGTACTTACCGAATGGGAGTCGATTTTCGCGTTCTGCCGCGCACCACGATTTCCTACGACCAGTTCCTGAATTACTTCAGACAGGACAACGCTGTCATCGAGAACCCCACGGCCACGCCCCAGCAATATGGTTTTCAGGCCAATGGCGTGCCCGTCAACCTCGGCATCGTTTGGAGCACGCAAACTCCGGCAGAGGCCTTGCCCTGCGCAGCGCCCATCGCCAACGCCACGACCACGCCGCCAACCGCCAATCCTATTTGCAACGGGTTCGTGGCTTACAGTCAGGTAGGGCAGCCCCGCGATTTCATGCCCACCGAAAGACTCCGCTTCGAGTCAAACTATTTCAGAAAATTCGAAACCTCAGGCGCATTCGGCTACAGCAGTTCCGACAATACCATCTCCAATTTCAACGAGCGGATGATTGGCTGGACTACCCGCACGTCCTCTCCGGGCAGCACCGCTGCCGGCCCGGTCGAGGCAAAGCGCGTTTCTGTGGACGCCGATTGGTCCGGGGTCTATGCAATAACCAACAGTTTCCGCATCGAGGATTTTTTCCATTACAACAATTGGCGCATTCCCGCGCAGTGGAACAGCATTCTTGGCTCGTTGTTCCTGTCTCAAGGAGCAGTTTCAGCGGGATTGAACGGATTGGGAGCTCCGGTAGGTAACTTTGATTCGAGCTGCAACGCTGGCAATAGCTTCAGCGGGCCCACCTGTCCCAACCATGCCGCGAATTCAGCCGCAGACCTTGTGGATGCCTACAACGCGAATTTCCTGAAGCAGGATATGAAGTCCAATAGCCTGGAGTTCGAATACGACCTCACCAAACGGATCAGCGCTCATATCGGATATCTGTACACACACCGCCAAATTGTCATGTCGACCTTCAGCCAAACCCTTGCGGACATTTATTACCCCGGAGGCGCTACTGCCTCGTCATCAAACGACTACCTCGCCGCGCGCGGCAATTGCGCGGTGGCGACCAACTGCACTGCGAATCCCGACGGCTCGCTCACTTT
The DNA here is from genome assembly GCA_035933545.1 of Candidatus Acidiferrales bacterium. Taxonomy (GTDB): domain Bacteria; phylum Acidobacteriota; class Terriglobia; order Acidiferrales; family UBA7541; genus DAHUXN01. The sequence continues at coordinate 17,045 of DASYYQ010000092.1, forward strand.
CACGCCGCCTCCACCTACCAGCGGCCCGTCCGTTGACTCGCTCTCCATCAGCGAAAACTCGCTGTTGCTCGGCGCCAGGGCGCGTCCTACCGACAGCCTGGTGATCAGCGGAGACTTTTCGTTCGGCTACAACGACGCTGCTTTCACGCGCATTGATCCCCGGCAAGTGCAAAGCTACAAAATGCATGCCACCTACACGCCAAAGCCTTGGGCCACGGTGGACGGCGCAATCGAAATACACGAAAACCGCGATAACGTCTACACTGTAAACAATTTGGAACATGATCGCATGTACAGCTTCAACACCATGCTGGCTCCCAAACCGCAGTTGGCAATCAGCTTTGGCTATAACTATTGGGATGTCTACACGCAGAGCAATATCTGCTTCAACTATTCGATCACCTACTTGAATCCAACGCCGCCTCCCAATACTCTGCCGGTAAGCACCTCGCCTCCGGGCGTGAATACCGCGGCATGCACGATTCCGGGCGCTTCCGTCGGGGCATCTGGATTGGATGCTCTCTCCACTTACGCGAGTACCGATCATTTCGCGCATGCCGATTTAATGTGGAGACCATTCAAACGCGTTACGGCGGACCTCGGATACGGCGGCAGCTTCGTCCGTGGCAACACGATTTTCCTGAATCCGCTCGCGCCTTCCGGCACCCTCGATTACAACTACCAGATGCCCTATGGCTCGATCGCCATCGATATGTACAAGGGCGTTAGCTACAAAATGAGTTGGAATTATTACGGATTCAACGAGGCTGGCAACACCAGTCCATTCGGACTGGCGCCGATACCGTTGCAGGATTTCAACGGAAGCAATATCACGTTTGCGATTGGGTATTCATTCTGAAATCAAGTCAGGCGATGAACGGCGGTTGCAGTATCATTGCGGAGTGTCGTTGGTATCAGAAACAGATCTGAAGGGAGAATAATGATATGAATCGTTGCATACTTCGAATCGCGCAGACGCTATTTTTCGCGTGCGGGCTGGTCTTTTTCTTCCATACATCCACGCGCGCCGCTGACTCGGCGAGTCTATTTAAGACCAAGTGCGCCATGTGCCATGCAGCGAATGGCAGCGGCGACAACATGATGGGAAAGAGACTGGGCGCAAAAGACCTGCGCTCCTCAGAAGTGCAAAAAAAGACGGACGCGGAGTTGGACAAAGAGATTACCGATGGCATTCCGCCCAAAATGCCATCATACAAAAGCACCCTGACGGCTGCCGACATCAAGGGGCTGGTGTCTTACATCCGCGAACTCGGCAAGAAAAAATAGGATTGGCCCTACTGCTCCGGCAACGCGAGGTGAAGTCCTAGGCGCGTCCAGGAGAAAAAAAAACGAATTAGTTCGCTCCCGTCTAATCGACAACTCCCGGAGTTAGAAATGCCTCTAAGTCGTTGAAGACAACGACAAGGATGCATCTCTAATCGACAACAATTCGACCATTTTTTAGTTTGCGTTTTTGACGCTTTCCTCCAAAATCCACCCAAACAATGCTTCTCCATCGAAGTTTTTCTATTGACGCGCTTGCGTTTGTCGGCTATTGTTCGCGGCACAATTTCAGAGACTGAACTGGATTACATGGGAGTCCCGGGCCCCTCATGCCGCGCGTTCGCTTGTGCCTGAACCTTTGCTGTGGTGTTTTGCTCGCACTTCTTATCCCTGCTGTTTTCGCTCAATCGCCGAGCACTCCCACCCTGGCCGTTGACGCTGCGGCAAATGTACATCCCATCGATCCGAACATCTACGGTATCGCGAGCTTTGGTCTTGACCCACAATTCAGTCCGAACATCTACGGAATCCCGAGCAATGATCTTGACCCGCAGTTCGCGCAGGAAATTCGAGTGCCCAATGTTCGCTGGGGCGGCGACACGGCAACTCAGTACAATTGGCTTGTGGATTCGAGCAACATGGGCTTTGACTGGTTTTTTCTGGGCGGCGGCATTCAGGCACACTCATTGCCCGGCGCATCGGTCGATCAGATGATCTCTACTTTCGGAGCGTTCGGCGCCCGTCCTCTGGTCACTATTCCAATCATCCCGTTTATAAACAGAAGCGCGGCGTCTACCTGCAGTTTCCCTGTTTCAGTTTACGGTCCGCAGCAAGAGGTCGACCCCTACGATCATCCGGAGGGGCAGACCTGCGGTAACGGCATTTCGCTCTACGGCGCAAAGCTTATCGACAACGATATCTACTCGAATCATGTCGACAACAGCGTGTCGCTTCAGCAAGGTTGGATAGAGCATCTCATTAGCACATTTGCGACCGCAGCCAATGGCGGAGTGCCCTACTATCAATTGGATAATGAGCCATCCGGGTGGTTCAACACGCACCGTGACGTGATGCCCAACGGCGCGGCTTATCCCGAGATCGTTGCACTTGGCGAAGAGTATGCCGCAATGATCAAGCAGACCGATCCTTCCGCCAGCGTGTTTGGCCCCTCTGATTTTTCGGGTCGCGGCTGGGTAGGAAATCCGAAGCAGCAGAATAATCTTTACGCTGGCCAATACTATCTTCAACAGATGGCTTCTTATGAGCAGCAGCACGGCCGCCGCATTCTCGATTATTTCGACGAGCATTATTACGCGACAAGCACTGACAATGCTTCCGAGTTAGCATCGACGCGCACGCTGTGGGATCCAACATACCTGGGCCCTGGCGGCTCCGTCTTCAATGCGCCGATTGACTTGCTCACACGGTTGAAAAACTGGATTCAGCAATACTATCCGGGGACGAAGCTCTCCATTTCCGAATATGGTTTCAGCAGTTGGCGCGATCCGCTCGTCGATGCGCTCACCGAAGCGGATGTGCTGGGAATCTTTGGCCGGGAAGGGCTGGACTTCGCGAATATGTGGACGATTCCCATGCCGCCCGCTCCGGTGCTGTGCATATTTCGAATTTTCCGCAATTATGATGGCCAAGGCGGGCAGTACGGTAACGTTTCGGTCGAGTCAACCAGCAGCGATCAGGGACGCCTTTCGATATATGGCGCGCTTCGTTTAAGCGACCATGCGCTCACCGTGCTGGTGATCAACAAAACGACGCAGCCAATTGCAACCGCATTATCTCTCGCCAATTTTGCCGCTTCTACAGCTTCAGTCTATTCATTCAGCGGCGCTGATCTGACACGCATTCTTCCCGCTGGCAGCGTCGCGGTGGTTTCAAATCAAATTGATTATGATTTCCCGGCGTATTCCGCAACGCTCTTCGTGATCCCCAATGATGCCCTATTTTCAGCCACGACGACGGCTTTATCGACTCCGACCATCAACCCGAAGGCCGGCGAGAGCGTTACTTTTACAGCGAGTGTCGTTCCGGCGAGCAGACTGGGTACGCCAACTGGCACCGTTGATTTCGTGAACGACCAGACCGTTCTCGGAACAGTTCTGCTGAATTCCGGGAAAGCTTCGCTGCAAACCGCAGCGCTTTCACCGGGTCCGCACACCATTACGGCATTGTATTCCGGAGACGCAAGCTACGGCGCATCAACTTCAAGTATTCTGAACATAACCGTGTCATCTGTTGGAGATTACGCGCTGGCCCTGAGTAGCTCGTCCCTACAGGTTGGCTCTGGGAGCAGCGCAACGCTGATGGTGACTGTGACGCCTCAGAACGGGTTCGCCGCGCCAGTAGCTTTCGCTTGCACGGGACTGCCGGCCGGTGCGGCGTGCAATTTCAGCCCATCCAGCGTGGCGCTTCAGGCAAACTCCGCGGCGGTAACGAGCATGTCCGTGTCGGTTCCAGCAGCGCTGAGCGGCGTTCATATCGTTTTGCCACAGATGCCTGGCAGCAATTGGTTATTTTGGTTGTGGTTGGTCGCAGCGATTTTGTGTCTGGCGAGCGTAAAGAAACACGCAAGTGCTGACCGTATAAAGTTGCGCTCATTCCGGCTGCTCATCCTTGCGGCCGGATGTTTTTGCCTGTTCGGTTGCGCTTTGGGAGGTTCAAATTCAAATGCGCAATTGTCAACTGAGAACCGCACCGCCTATATTGTGACCGTAACTGCGGGAGGCACAAATGTGCCGACCCACTCACAACAATTCACGCTGACCGTATTAAGGTAACGGCGGATTTTTTCGGCAGCGGCTTCGAATAGGAATTTCGGTCGATTCCGCGCGCCGTGACTGCCGCCTCGCTCATCTAATAGAGCCTGTTCTGCAAGACTCGATTTATGGCGGAATCATCCCTCGCAAAATTCGAAACGCTCATTCCTGCGCGACTTGACCGCCTGCCTTGGAGCCGTTTTCACTGGCTGATCGTGTGGGCGCTGGGAATCACTTGGGTATTGGATGGCCTGGAGGTCACGCTGAAAGGCGCCGTCAGCGGCGTCTTGCAAGAGCCACAGGTGATGAACTTTTCGGCGGCAGAGATTGGCTTCATCGCCTCGGTTTATTTGACCGGCGCGGTGATTGGAGCGCTGGTTTTTGGATATTTGACCGATCGCTGGGGACGAAAAAAACTGTTCTTCATTACTCTGGCGGTCTATTTGGGCGGCACGCTGCTGACTGCATTTTCTTGGAACCTTTGGAGCTTCTGTCTTTTCCGTTTTATTACCGGTTCCGGTATTGGTGGCGAATATGCCGCCATCAGCTCCGCAATTGATGAATTGATTCCGGCATTGTACCGCGGACGCGTGGAATTAATCGTGAACGGCAGCTACTGGATCGGCGCTGCCGTGGGCGCCGCTTCCACATTGCTGCTGCTGGACCCGCGAATCCTACCGCCGTGGCTCGGTTGGCGACTCGGGTTTGCGATCGGCGCTCTGCTCGGATTATTCATTCTCCTGCTGCGAAGGCATGTGCCGGAGAGTCCGCGCTGGCTGATGACTCACGGGCGTCATCAAGAAGCCGAACAAACCATTGCTGAAATCGAGCACCGTGTCGAACAAGAGTTGGGAAAACTGCCTCAACCGCAAGGACCTCCTCTAATTATTCATCCGCGAAAAAGCTTTGGTTTCGGCGTCGTGGCCAAAACGATGTTCTCAAAATATCCGGCTCGCTCATTTCTTTCATTGTCGCTCATGGTGTCGCAGGCGTTTCTCTACAATGCGGTATTCTTCACCTACGCGCTCATCTTGACCCGTTTCTATCAAGTTCGTCCGGACAAAACGGGGATTTACCTGCTGCCCTTTGCGCTTGGCAATTTCTTGGGGCCACTGTTACTCGGCCGTTTCTTCGACACAATAGGGCGGCGCCAAATGATCTCTGCGACCTATGGACTGTCCGCAGGGTTGCTCGTTTTTACGGGGTGGGCGTTCAGCGCGGGATATCTCTCTTCGGCGAGCCAAACGGCGCTGTGGACAGTGATTTTTTTCTTCGCGTCCGCGGCCGCAAGTTCGGCGTACTTAACGGTCAGCGAGATTTTCCCGCTGGAGATACGCGCGCTGGCCATCGCTTTCTTTTATTCACTGGGAACCGCTGCGGGAGGAATCGCCGCGCCGTGGCTATTCGGCTCACTGATCGGCTCCGGCTCGCGCGAAAATATTTTTCTGGGATACGTTGCCGCAGCAGCGTTAATGTTCGCTGCGGCCCTTATTGAGATCATCTGGGGCGTAAAGGCGGAGCGAACCAGCCTAGAGCAACTGGCGAATCCGCTTTCCGCAGAGTAGTAAACGCAACGCACTGTTTAACTAAGAAGCGGAATGCCACGAGCGAAGACGTTGGCAATTTTCAATTCGGGCGTCAGAAGGACAAGGTCAGCATCCGCTCCAGCGCTCAAAACGCCCTTGCGCTTTTCCATTCCGACGCGGCGAGCAGGGTTGTAAGTGGCCATGCGAATAGCTTCGATGAGCGGCACGCCGAGGCGAACCATGTGCTGCACGGCGCGATCAAGCGTCAAAGTGCTGCCTGCGAGTTTCCCTTCGCGATTGCGGCAAACGCCGTCGGCAACAGTCACATCGAAAGTTCCAAGACGATAACTTCCATCGGGCATGCCAGTAGCGGCTGTTCCATCGCTGACGAGCAGCACTAAGTCGGTTCCCTTTGCGGCAAGCAGGAGACGGATCGCCGGATCGTCCACGTGCACACCGTCGGCGATTATTTCAGTTGTCACGGAAGAATCGGTGAGCACCGCGCCGAGAACGCCCGTCTCGCGATGGGAGAATGGCCGCATCGCATTGAAAACATGCACAGCATGGCGCGCACCTCGAAAGATCGCCGTGTGCGCTTGCTCGTAGGTTGCGTCCGTATGACCGAGAGCGACAACCAGGCCTTTCGCATAGGCGCGTTCGACCAGATCGAGTGCGCCGGGAAGTTCAGGAGCCAGAGTAAGGATTTTCACCGTGCCGGCGGCAGCTTCCAAATATCGGTCGAGGAGCGTGACCGAAGGTTTGGCAATAGCGCCGGGAGGATGCACACCGCGTCGAACAGAGCTGATGAATGGCCCTTCCATATGAATGCCGATGATTTCGGCGCCCGCGTCTGATGAGCGATTGGCGCCGCTAGCAATGAAGCGTGAAATGCCCTCCAGGCAGCGGCGCGTTTCGTCAGGCGGCGCGGTTACCGTGGTAGCAATCGCAGACGTAGTTCCGCGGCGAACCACTGTGGATGCAATGGCCGACATAGCTTGATCACTGGACGACATGAAGTCGTGACCGCCTGCCCCATGTATATGAACGTCCACAAAACCCGGCACGATGATCGCGTTGCGAGCGGAAATTTCCTTTGTGCCAGGCGGCACAGTGAGCCCCGCACGCGGGCCGATCGACGAGATGCGTCCATCCTCAAACACCACGACAGCATCTGGAATTTCTTGCAGAGGCGTTAAAGCGCGTGCCGCATGTATGATGGTCGAGGTCATCGCGCACAATCGTACTCGAAGGTCAACGATCCGCACGGGAAAATTGACAACGCAGTTGCAAGGACGGAACGCTCAGCTACAATTGTTAAGCTCTCAATGGACTCGGAGGTCCGGAATGGCAAATGAAAAACGGTTTGTGGCGTGGAAGCGCCATCACAGAAAACGAAAATCAGCGAAGGCCAAAATGAAGCTCTATGAGCAGGGGAAGTTGGCGCACGACAAATTGCCCGCGCTCGCCAAGACTTTTCTTCGAAGGAAAATGCGTTCGCTGTCGAGGGCGGAATAGTATGGCTCTGGGCAAAAAAAGGAGGCGCCCCTCAGAGCGCCTCCTCTTAGCCGTGACTGCCATTCCTTGGCAATCCGGCCGCCATGGCTCAAGCGGTGCCTATTTACTGGCTTGAGCCGGTAGAACCGGAAGCCGCCGTCTGCGCCGGGGCTGCCGCTTTTGGAACGCTCAGATAACCGCTGACCTTATTCTTCGCAATTGAATTCACAACCATCTCGAGCGGTACCTGGTACTCGTGCGTGTAGAAGTAAATCGGTTCGTCGACTGAGCGGTTCTGCTTCACGAAGCGCTTGTCATCAACGTAGAGGTACATGGTGAAAAGCTGCTTCTTGGTGTTTGTTCCGCGCAGTTCAACGGTCAAATCGCCCACGCGCTTCCGATGGCTCTTCTTGTCGATGCTGAACTCGTAGATATTGCGCTCACCCATGCGGCGCAACTGCTCGACTTCATCGTGATTGCGCGCAATCAAATTCCCGAACTGATCGCGGGTCATTTGAAGGCTCTGCTTGGTGGAGTCAAGGTCGGTCTTTACGCCAGTGACGTCGCCGCTCAGCTTATTGACGTCATCCGAGCTAGCCTTGGCAGCGAGCTCGCTATTCATCTGCTGCTCGGCCTGCTGCACATCGGCGAAGTGCTTGGCATATTGAGCCGTGATTCGGCGGGATTCGACGCGTGCGTGAGCCAACTCACCCTGGGTCAGCTTGAGCCGGTCAGTAATGACGTTCAGCTCGCCCTGAACCTGAGCGCTGGTCTCCTCGCTCTGCTGCAAGCGCTGCTCCAACACGCTCTGTGCCTGCTTGTCCGCCTTCACCTGGGATGCGAGAGCCTGCTCATTGCTGTTTGAGGCGCGCTCCGCGCTCCAGCCAATGCCCAAGGCGATAAGGGCAACTACTGCAATCAAAATTACGACAAGGCCTACCCACCGGGGAGTCGCCGTTTCCGGCGGCGTTACTTGATTTCGCTCTTCGAAAGTCATTTTCGTGTCTCTCCTTGAAGCTGAATTCCCCCTGCCAAATGGGACAGAAGCACGGCTAATACCAATTCTCCGCACGCACCGGTTACGAACTAAGCCTTTGCTTTTCAGTTAGATAGTGGACCCTGTCCGCGTGTACAGGATTATTGGAGTACAGGCTACCCTGAAAACTTTACCTTACCACGGTTGTTTCTGCTCTAAACGCGGGCTTGAAGCGCTGCCTCCTATGGTTACCTAGTGATCTGCATGTGCTTCAGGACCTCGATGCGATCATCGAGGGGAGGGTGGGTACTAAACAGATTAGCAAGCATTCGACGAGCTTGCAAGGGCGCCACGATGCACAACGCAGCGGTCGAAGGGGAGATATCCATAGGGATTTTCTTGTTATAACCCTCGAGTTTCTGCAGAGCGCTAATGAGGCCGTAAGGATGCCCGACCATCTTCACGCCTGAAGCATCGGCCTGGTATTCGCGCTGGCGGGAAATGCCAAGCTGCAGGAGCAGCGCAGCAATTGGCGCAAGAATCAGCATCAAAATCGCGGTGATGGCGTTACCTTCCCCTTCGTCGCGCCCGCCGCCAAAGCCGCCAAAAATCATTCCCCAGCGGCCCATTTCTGCAATCCAGGTGATGGCGCCTGCTAAAGTAGCAGCAATCGAGGAAGTGAGAATATCGTAATTGCGCACGTGAGAAAGCTCATGCGCGATCACTCCCTCGAGTTCATCGTCATTCATGATCTGCATCAAACCTGCAGTTACGCAAACTGCAGCATGATGGGGATTCCGGCCGGTCGCAAATGCGTTGGGAGCAGGCTGCGGGCTAACGTAAAGCTTCGGCATGGGAAGGCCAGCCTTGCCTGCAAGCCGCTCCATGACAGCATATAAACGCGGCGCTTGTTCGCGCGTGACTGCCTGAGCATGACTGGAACGCAGAGCAATTTTGTCCGAGAAGAAGTACGCAATGGCGTTCATGACGACGGCGGCGATTAGTCCAAACGCCATGCCTCGGGGACCGGCAATGGCTCTGCCGCCAAGAACCAACAGAAGGGTAAGAGCTGTGAGCAGGAACGTCGTTTTGATGGTCTTCATTTGTTCTCCAGGAACGTGACAATCATAGTCTACGAGCGCGCCGTTTGGCGGTCAAATCAGGGTCGCCGCGCAGCGCGCACTTCGGGTTTCTCCTTGGAAGACTTGTCAGATTTATCTTTTTCGAAACTCATTTCGCCGGTCCTTGGATCCGCATCAACGAACACGCTGTCGCCCGGAAGTATCTTGCCGTCGAGAATTTCGATAGCCAGCGGGTCCTGCACCAGGCGCTGAATGGCGCGTCGCAACGGCCGCGCGCCGTAAGCGGCGTCGTAGCCTTCGTGAAGCAGTAGTTCACGCGCTGCGGGCGACAAGCGCAACGAGACGTGCTTGGTTTCCAGCAGCTTGGCGACGTGCGCGAGTTGCAAATCGACAATGCGCTCCAATTGCTCTTTGCCCAGTGGCCGGAAAAGAACGATATCGTCCACGCGGTTCAGGAATTCGGGGCGGAAAACTTGGCGTAGCGCGTCCATCGCTTCCGCGCGCGCGCGCTTAGGGTCGGCCGCCTCCAGTTCGAAGATTGCGGATGAGCCTACGTTGGACGTCATGATTATGACCGTGTTGCGGAAGTCCACGGTGCGGCCTTTGCCATCCGTCAATCTTCCATCCTCGAGAATCTGCAACAAAATATTGAAAACGTCGGAATGGGCTTTTTCAATCTCATCCAGCAACACAACAGAATACGGGTGCCGCCGAGCCTGCTCGGTGAGCTGGCCACCCTCTTCGTAGCCGACATATCCCGGGGGCGCGCCAATCATGCGCGCGACAGAATGCTTTTCCATGTATTCGGACATATCCAGGCGTATCATGGCGCGCTCGTCGTCGAACAAAAACTCTGCCAGCGCGCGAGCGAGTTCTGTTTTGCCAACACCAGTGGGACCCAAGAACAGGAATGAACCAATCGGCCGATGGGGATCGGACAATCCGGAACGGCTGCGGCGAACCGCATTGGCTACGCGAGTAAGCGCGTCATCCTGGCCCACAACGCGCTGACGCAGGCGTTCTTCCATGTGCACGAGCTTCTGCACTTCGCCCTCGAGCAGGCGTCCCACGGGAATGCCTGTCCATTTGCTCACGATGCGCGCAATGTCTTCTTCACCGACTTCTTCTTTCAACATAGCGCGGCCTTTTTGCAATTTCGCAAGTGCGTCTTGCGCTTGTTGCAGGTCACGTTCGGCCGCGGCCAATTTTCCATAGCGAATCTCGGCGACCTTAGCCAGTTCGCCGGCACGTTCCATGCGCTGCTCTTCCGTTTTAAGCTGGTCGATTTCGCCCTTCGTTTTTCGAATGCGAGCTATTGCGTCCTTTTCGACTTGCCATTGCGCTTTGAGCGCGTTGGATTTCTCGCGCAGCGATGAAAGTTCTTTTTCAATCTCACGAAGACGCTCGCGCGAATGCGCATCCGGTTCTTTGGAGAGCGCCTGGCGCTCGATCTCGAGTTGCAGGATGCGGCGCTCTACTTCATCGATTTCCGCCGGCATGGAATCGAGTTCCATTCGCAAGCCGGCGGCGGCTTCATCGATCAGGTCAATGGCTTTATCGGGCAGAAAACGGTCAGAAATGTAGCGGTGCGAAAGCATGGCCGCAGCCACTATGGCGGCATCCTGAATGCGGACGCCGTGATGCACCTCGTAGCGTTCCTTGAGCCCGCGCAGAATGGCGATCGTGTCTTCGACTGAAGGTTCAGGAATCATCACCGGCTGAAAGCGGCGTTCGAGTGCAGGATCTTTCTCGATGTATTTGCGATACTCATTGAGCGTGGTAGCGCCGATGGCGCGCAGCTCTCCGCGAGCGAGCGCCGGTTTGAGCATGTTCGAAGCGTCCATCGAACCCTCAGCGGCGCCCGCGCCAACGAGGGTATGCAGTTCGTCGATGAACAGGATAATCTGGCCTTCGGACTCAGTGACTTCTTTCAATACGGCCTTCAGGCGATCTTCGAACTCGCCGCGATATTTCGCGCCGGCAACCAGCGAAGCAAGGTCCAGCGCCACGATCCTTTTGGGCTTCAGCACTTCCGGCACATCTCCGGCCACAATGCGCTGAGCGAGGCCTTCGACAATGGCCGTTTTCCCGACGCCGGGCTCGCCGATGAGCACAGGATTGTTCTTTGTGCGCCGGGCAAGAATCTGCATGACGCGGCGAATTTCTTCGTCACGGCCGATCACCGGATCGAGTTTTCCTCGGCGGGCTAGTTCTGTGAGGTCACGCGCATATTGCTCAAGAGCGCGATAAGTAGTTTCCGGATTCTGGCTGGTCACCCGATGGCTTCCGCGTACACTGACGAGGGCTTGCAGAATAGCATCGTGTCCCGCGCCGTTGCGAGCGAGCAAAGCGCCCGCCGGATCGCGTTCACGACTGGCGATGGCCAGGAGAATATGCTCGGTCGAGACGTATTCGTCCTTGAAGCGCGCCGCTTCGTCGAATGCGCTGTTCAGAACATCGTTTGACGTCTGGCTCAGGTATTGCTGACCGGCTCCAGAGACTTTAGGCAGGCGGTCGATTTCGCGGCGAACTTCGGCGGTAATGGCTTCTGGCGACACGCCTAATTTGGCGAGAAGGGGCGACACCACTCCGTCGCCCTGCGTCAGAAGCGCAGCCAATATGTGTAGCGGCTCTATCTGCTGCTGGCTGGCCTGCGAAGCGAACTCCTGCGCACTCTGCAGCGTATCTTGAGCCTTCACCGTTAATTTGTCGTATCGAATCATTTTATTCGTCCAAATTGACTATTCCGATGCCCCATCCATTGTAGGCTTGTCTCAGACAAAAAAGGGGCCGGATCAGCGCCGGCCCCCGCTTCGGCTTTGACCGGTTTAGTTCTTGCCGGTTGTGACGTTAATCTTTACCTGCTTCGGCTTCGATTCTGCACGCTTTGGCAAGGTGACGGTCAGCACTCCATCGCTGTATCGCGCCTGGATTTCGTCCGTGTTGACGGTATTCGGCAGCGAAAAGCTTCGAGTGAAGAATCCATAGGAGCGCTCCATGCGGAGGTAATTCTCCTCCTTCACTTTCTGCTCCAGCTTCCGTTCGCCCCGAATGGTCAGCATGTTGTTCTCGACCCTCACGTCGATGTCTTTCTCGACGACTTCAGGCAAATCGGCTTTGATGACGAGCTCGTTCTCGGTCTCATAAATGTCCACTGAAGGCGCCCACGCCGTCAAAGCGGATTGATCTCGATCGTGCGACAAATTGCCTTCAAAAAGGCGATTGACCTGTTCCTGCAACGTAGCGAGATTGCGGAAGGGGTCAAAGCGGCTGATGCTATTCATGTGCGTCATCCTCCAAGTACCTGTGATTTATACTACATACATGCTTATATAATATGAGCGTATTAATGTCAAGTGCTTTTGCTAAACAATCCATGTTGCTGCATTTAGTCATATATAGCTCTAAGAATCAAGCACTTAAGATAGTGTGTTTCCGGCATAGTAAGCAGGATCGGATGGTCCCGGGATTGAGTTCGACGCTCGATTACCTGGACATATCTATGAGCGTCGGTTGCAGCTTCAGCGACTAACTGTAGGAAGAGGGCTTCCGATATGTGATAAGAACAGGAGCAGGTGATGAGGAACCCTCCGGATTTGAGGATCTTCAGAGCGCGCAGATTTATCTCTTTGTAGCCCCGGACGGCCGCGCTAATACTGTCGCGGTTCTTCGCAAAGGCTGGCGGATCGAGGATGACGCCATCGAACTTTCGCCCTGAGCTGTCATAGGCCTTGAGAACGTCGAAAGAGTTAGCCTCTGAAAAAGCCGCATTTGAGATGTTGTTGAGGGCCTGGTTTTCCCGGCCAATGGCGATTGCCGCACCGGACAAATCAATTGCTTCAACATGGGCAGCTTGCGAGGCGACACTGAGCGCGAATCCTCCATGGTAAGTGAAACAGTCGAGCACTTCGCCATGGGCATAGCCCTGGGCCGCGCGATGATTTTCGCGCTGATCCAGAAAGCCTCCGGTTTTTTGCCCGGCACGCAGGTCGTAAGCAAAGCGAATTCCGTTTTGGCTGGCGACGATTTTCTCGGGAACGCTGCCATAGAGCACGGAGTTGCGCCGTTCCAGGCCTTCGAGTTCGCGGACTCGCGGATCGTTTCGCTCGAGAATGCCCTGCGGCGAGAGGAGCTCCATGAGAATGGCGACGATTTCGTCTTTGCGCTGTTCTGCTCCCTGGCTTAGAGTTTGAATTACCAGCCAATCCCCGTAGCGATCGACGATCAGTGATGGGAACAGGTCCGATTCGCCGTAGACAAGCCGATAAGCTTCGGTGTCTGCGACCATGCGTTTGCGATATTCGATCGCGGCAGCGATGCGCGAAGCGAGAAAGTCTTTGGTAATGGGAACGTCATCGCGGGTGAGCAGGCGAACCGTGATTTGCGAGCGGCTGCTGAAAAAAGCGCGGCCAACGAAGTTGCCCGCTTCGTCGGTGACGCGAACCACGTCACCTGGCTCCGCCTCCGCGCTGCGCACGTCGCTGCGGTACACCCAAAGATGGCCGGAGCGAATGCGTTCCGCCCCGCGCTGGCTGATCTTGACGTGGCCTTCGGCCATGCTGTTCCTCGTGGATACTTTCTGCCAGATGCTTCGTTAATATAGGGATTCAATGTCCGGCAGAGCGTTACGCGCGAGAAGCAAACGCTCGGAACCGGTTGGGCTTAGCTGATTCATAGCACAGTTCATAGGGAAGTTCTATTGTGACAAATGCACGTGCAAAAGCCACGGAGAGTGAAGTTTGAACGTAAACGAATTTGATTACCATTTACCTGCTGAGCGAATTGCGCAAAGGCCTCTCGAAAAGCGCGATGCCTCTCGCATGCTCCTGATGGACCGCGCATCCGGATTGTCTGAAGACCGCATGTTTCGTGAATTCGCGGAACTGCTCAAGGGCGATGAACTGATCGTTCTAAACAATGCTCGCGTGCTGCCCGCGCGTTTATGGGGACACCGCACCGGAATTCATGCGCAGCCGCTCGGCAAGAACAGCCCCATTCAAAAGGAAAATCTCACCAGCGCAATCGAGGTTCTGCTCCTGCGAAAGGTTGGCGAGGACGAATGGGAAGCGCTAGTCCGGCCAGGTCGCAAAATTTCAGTTGGCGAGACGATTATCTTTGGTAGCGGAGAGCTGAAGGCGGAGGTTTTGGCTCGCGGCAGCTATGGCCAGCGAAAATTGAAATTCACTGCAGATGGAAACGCAGCAGAGTTGATTGAGCGGCTGGGACACATTCCGCTGCCGCCGTACATCAAGCGTGAGGACGAGCCGTTCGATCGCGAGCGATACCAAACAGTTTTTGCGTGCAGCGGCAGCGCTGTCGCTGCGCCGACGGCCGGCCTGCATTTTACGGACCTGATGCTTGCGCGTTTGCGCGAGCGGGGAATCGATATCTGCGAAATCACGCTCGATGTGGGCTTGGGCACGTTTGAGCCGGTTCGCGTCGAGCGACTGGAAGATCATCGGATTCATGCGGAGTCGTACGAAATTCCAGAAGAAACGGCTGCCGCGATTGGGCGCGCGCATCGCAATGGAAGGCCCATTTTCGCGATTGGCACCACGGTTGTTAGAGCTCTTGAAGACGCTGCGGAGAAAGCTTCTGGCGGCAAGCCGCAGAAAGAGCCTGTGACGTCGGGCCGATTTGAGGCAGAGATTTTTCTGTTCCCGGGCAAGCCTTTTCGCGTGGTCACGCAGCTTTTGACGAATTTCCATTTACCGCGTTCGAGCCTGCTCGCGCTGGTCGCGGCCTTTGGCGGGCGTGAAAATGTTTTGCGTGCTTACCGGCATGCGGTTGAAGCAGAATACCGATTCTACAGTTATGGCGACTGCATGTGGATTCGTTGAAGACCTTTCTCTTCCGTGCAAGCGAAGGGAGCATCGTCTATAATCGGGGCCAGCGTTGGAGCGCCCGCGTTCATGAGATTCCTGATTCTCAGCGATGTTCACGCAAACCTGACGGCGCTTGAGGCCGCACTCGCAGAATCAGCGGGAAAATGGGAAAAAGCCGTCTGCCTGGGCGATGTGGTGGGCTACGGCCCGGATCCCAATGAAGTAATCGAGCGCATCCGCAACCTGGGTGCGGTGACCATTCGCGGCAATCACGATAAAGTTGGGAGCGGGCTGACCAGCGCTGAGGATTTTAACCCAGTGGCCCGCGCCGCCGCCATGTGGACCCGCGAGCATCTCCGTCCTGAAAATCGCACCTACCTCGAACAATTGCCCTTAGGCCCGGTTTCTGTAGATGGGTTTTCTATGGTTCACGGGGCAATACATGACGAGGATGAATATGTAGTCGCGCCAGCTCAGGCGCTGGAATCGCTGCTTGAGGCGCCATCGCAAATCACTTTTTTTGGACACACCCACCTGCAAGGCGGATTTTCGCTGGGTCCAGACAATCAGCTGTCCTCGCTTCGTTTGCGGCCAGCGGATGGTCAAAAATTTGCGAAACTCGACATCAAGAAAGGAACAAATTATCTCCTGAACCCGGGCTCGGTGGGCCAGCCTCGAGACGGAGACTCCCGCGCTGCGTTTGCCATTGCCGATACAAATGCCAACGAAGTCGAGTTTTGGCGCGTGCTGTATGACGTGGAGGCGGTGCAGCAACGCATGGAAAAGGCAGGCTTGCCGGAGCCGCTGATTTTGCGCCTTTCCTTCGGCCGCTGAAATTTTTGTAAAGATCGTTAGCCAGTTTTCAACGTTCAGGAGAGCCAGTTGGAGCAAGAGCAGCAAAGCCGGATGGGCGGCCCATTCCTGGTGGGTGCCATTGTTGTGCTGATCGTTTTTGGCGCTTTTTATCTGGCGCTGAACTTTTCCGGAGGGTCCACTTCAAAAGTTCAGAAACCTCTGCCATTCGGTCCTGCGGAACAGACTTATTTAGCGAACATAAAATTCGAAAATCTCAATCTGTCGGGTCTTGAAAACATGCTGCATCAAAAAGTGACATACTTGAGCGGAGACATCTCCAACAAAGGCACGCGCACCATTCGCGCTGCGGAAATTACGGTTGAGTTCTACGACCAATCGAATAAAGTGGCGTTGCGCGACACGCGGCGAATCATTGGAGACAACACGCGCCCGCTCGAAAGTGGCGAGACCCGCGATTTCCAGATTGGATTCGAAGCGATTCCGAATTCTTGGAATCACCAGTTTCCAATGATTCGCATTACAGGACTCGACCTCGAATAGGTTCCATTGCGGCCCCCTATATGGATCAATGGAAAAATCTGGAGCAGGCTCTTGGCGAGCTCACCGCTTCCGGCGCTGCCGAAGTGCACGAAGACGGGAAATGGCTTGCCTCGCTGGATGGCTTCCATAGCGAGTTCCGAGCACAGGGCAAACACACTCTGATTCATCTGTGGTCCTCGGAAACCAGTCTGGTGCGCAAAATCTTGAGCGTCTCTGCCTGCGAGTCCAATCATATTCAAATTGAGGTGCAAAAATTCGGCGCGGCAAGGCCGGGACGCCTGGAATTTATCGCTGCGGCCCACCAGCGATCACCGGTGCGCATCAGCAGGGAGCAGTTCAGGGAACGATTTGAGCGGATGCTTGCCGAACAATTTCCCGATGCGCGAGTCGAATCGCTCTCGACGGCCGCGGATTTGAAACGATCTTTCTCGGGCCTGTACACACGCGGGATCATGAGCGAAGGCCGGTCGAGTTGGGCGGTAATTGCGGCGGGGCCTTCAGAAAATTCGCTCACCTGCGAAGGAATTTTGAGCTTCGGACTATTGTGGCTCGATTGGACGCGCAAAAAGGCAGAGCGCCGGCCAATTGAAGGCCTGCGAATGTTCCTTCCCGAGGGCCAGTCGCGGGTCACGCTGGAGCGGGCTGGCGTTCTGAGTCCTAACGCCGGCCTCGAGGTCTATGAATTCAGCAAGACGGAATTTCGAATTCAGCGCGTGGAAGCATCCGGCCGAGGCAACGTCGAAAGCTGGCTCGCGCCGCGCCGTGATGCCGAACTCGTCCTCGCGGCAGCAAGCGGGATCATCCATCGAGTTCAACGGCTGGTGCCCGAGGCTGCCGATTCCATCGAGATTTCTGTTCCGCTCGGCACTCATGCGCTTTCTTTCCGTTTCCGCGGACTGGAATTTGCACGATGGAGCGAAGGGCAATTGTACTTTGGCTTAGGTGATCCGCGTCAGCGTGCGAGCGCGGGAGATTTCTCGCAGGTTGCGCAGATTATCAGGAAGATCGCCGCAAAGCGGAGCCCTACCAGTTCCGATACGAAGGATGCGCTCTATCGAACTGCGCCGGAGCGCTGGCTGGAAACGATCATCCGTGCAGCTCCGGAGAGGCTGGATGCTTCGTTGGACCCAGGGCATCTCTATCGTCAAGTGCCCGCGTTGGCGGCTGGCGAACGAGGAATCATTGACCTACTCGGCGTAACCCGCCAGGGCAGGTTGGTAGTGATTGAACTGAAAGCGTCAGAAGACTTGCACCTGCCGTTACAGGCTGTGGACTATTGGCTGCGCGTCAAACGGCATCTCGTTGAAGGCGATTTTAAGCGGTTTGGGTACTTTCAAGGCATCGAGCTGCGATCTGAGCCGCCTTTGGTGTGGCTTGTTGCGCCTGGGCTCCGCTTTCATCCTGCGAACGAAATCCAGCTGCGGTATCTCGCGAGTGAAATTCGGGTTAGCAGAATCGGCCTGAACGAAAATTGGCGCGCCGGTGTGCGCGTGCTCCTCAGACAATGAACTCGAGGCAAAAAAGAAGGGAAGCAGCTTTAGGTTGCCCTAGCGCCACTTCCCGGGGTGTGTCCTAGATGTGATTACTTAAATAGATGCCATATTCCGCGAAAGGTTGCAACGAAGGAAATCGCGTACAACAGGGCGCAGAAAAGCCCGACTGGCTTGTCAATAGAAGAGGTACTTCCTCCACTTCTCGTCCTTATGCCCAATCAGGCGCATTAGCTGGCGCGAAGTGTGCAGTGTGAACGGCCGCGGACGGCGAGCAAGTTGTAGCCCAGCTTCTTCCGGGGTGCGATCGCCCTTGCGATTGTTGCATGCGTAGCAGCAGGCCACCAGATTTTCCCAGGAAGACCGGCCGCCCCGCGAACGCGGCAGCACATGATCAAGCGTAAGCTCCGAAGCGGAAAAGGTATTCCCGCAGAACTGGCACATGTTGCGGTCACGCAGCAGAATGTTTTTTCGCGAAAGCGCGCGGCTCTGCTGCGGTATGTGCCGATAGCTCAGCAGGCGAATCACGGACGGCACCGGAACAGCCTTGTTCGTCGAGTGCACCTCCGAGATTTGCGTCTCTTCGGCCTGGGCCACTCCTTTAAGCATCAGAACCAAAGCTCGCCTCACAGCGGTGACGTTGATCGGCTCGAATGTAGCGTTTAGGACCAGAACAGGCGACTGCATCACGGAAGACCGGCGCGGCGCTACGCCAGACTCCGCCCTGGAAACAACATCGTTAACCGTGCGAGTTCCGGCAATGCTAATCCTCGGCCGGGGCCGGAGTACATCTTTCGGTTTGTGGCGGTGCTCCATTGTCGAGTTAATGCGCCCTCCGAAACAACGCCGCCTTCACTCCTTAGATGCGGGTTGCGTGGGCCGGGTCTGACTTTTTTGGTTCAACTTTTCGGCCGGCGGACTCCCGCGCCAAATAGCCCGCGCAACGGTTAAACCCATGACGCTCTTGGCTCCCGCTTTCTTCAAAGCCTGAGCGCAGGCATCGAGAGTCGCGCCAGTGGTAAACACATCATCTATCAGCAACACGCGGAGATTGTCAATGTGCGTTCCCTTGCGGATTTCGTATGCGCCACGGACGGTGAGCCACCGCTCGCGCCGCGAGAGCAGAAGCCGTTCTGGGCGTGGCTTCGTGCGCACCAGCAGATAAGCCCCGAGAGGAAGCGTCAGCAGGCGCGCAAGCGGCTTCGCGATCACTTCCGCCTGATTGTATCCGCGCTCTCGCCGGCGTGCGGGATGCAACGGAACCGGCACGATAACGTCGGCTTCGCGGAGGATCGAATGCTCCTCCACCGTTGTGTTCAGCCTGTTGGCGAACCAAGCTCCTAAACGCGTCAGCTTTTGATATTTGAGCAGGCCGATGGCGCGCACCATGTGATCCGTGTAGGCGCCATAGCTCCGTGCGGCGTCGAAAGCATATAGCCCGCGCCTGCATGCAAAGCATTGTGGAACTTTAGCATCGAGTACCACTGCAGAAGGGAACGGCCGCCCGCAATGCTCGCAAAAAGGGCCCCGCAATGGCTCGAGTGACGTGAAACAGCTTTCGCAGATAGGAAGCGGGCTTGCGGTCGCGAGCATTTCGCCGCAGATGTTGCAAGGCGCGGGGAAAAGCACTGAAATCACCGCGTCCGCGACAGTTCGAATGCCGGAAGTCATTGTTTACCGACCGTGGAATTATATGGAATCTATAACAATTCACACTATCAGCAAAGCGGACTTCTCGCGCAGAATAATACTTAGCTGATCCAACAAGAATCGTGTCAGCGGCCAGAAGCAAGCCTGTGGAAGACTTTTACAGAAGGCCCTGTTCCTGCTTTTCCTGACAATTGATGCAGTAGCGCGTCCACGGCACGGCTTCCAGGCGCTTTTGTTGGAGTTCTTCGCCGCACTGGACGCACTGCCCGAAAGTGCCTTCACGGATGCGGGTCAAAGCTTCGTCAACGAGTTGCAGTAAGGCGCGGTCGTTGTGTGTTTGGCCGAACAGAAATTCCTTTGTGTAGGAGTTCGCGGCCTTATCAGCAAGATCGACCGTAGGATCCTCGTCCGCCTCGCGTCCTTCCTGCCCCGTGCGGGCAATGGCTTTCACCAGTTCTTCGCGGCGTGTTTGCAGCTTCTTCCTGTAGTACTCCAGCCTCTTCTTGTCCACAGTTGAGGTCCTCAGAGGAGTTCTCCCCTCGACAAAAATCAAATGATTGTAGCGGCGCGCCAAAAGGTTGTCAAATTCGCTGGCCGCTCCATCACACAAGCCTAGATTGGATGCTGTTCGTGGCACGCAAGTTGCGGATAAGCGAAATGGGCCACGCCACCCGGGACACGTATGCGCAAGCGCGGTTGCGGCACGTTGATGCGACTGATAGAATCGGGAATTTGCGCGGGACAATCTGAACGCCACTGTGCCGCCGATTCTGAATTCCCGTTGGAAGTGGGCTGGGCGCCCTTCAGGGAGAGTGAGTTGGCCAAATACGACCTTGCTATTATTGGCAGCGGACCCGGGGGATACGTCGCGGCAATCCGGGCGGGCGAATGGGGCTTGAAGACAATCGTAGTCGAAAAAGACCCATTTCTCGGCGGCACATGTCTGCATGTGGGCTGCATTCCGACGAAAGTTTTGCTACACCATGCCGACCTCTATGAGGATTTCAAACGAGCGCCTGAGTTCGGATTCGAAGTCAAAGATGTGAAGGTGAATTGGCCGGCGATGATCGCGCGCAAAACAAAAATCGTAAACAAACACGCCAAGGGAATTGAATTTCTCTTCAAGAAAAACAAAGTTGAATCAACACAAGGCTGGGGCCGCATCGCCGGCCCGGGACGCGTCTCCGTCGAAACCAACGGGAAGAAAAGTGAGATTGAGGCGGCGAATATAATGCTCGCTTCGGGCTCTGATGCGCGCTCGCTGCCGGGCATCGCCATCGACAACAAAGACATTCTCGATAATCGCGGGATGCTGGACATGCCTGCGATACCAAAATCTCTAGTAATCGTCGGAGCGGGCGCGGTGGGCGTTGAATTCGCTTCCATTTACAAGACCTTCGGCACGGAGGTCACCATTCTCGAAAAACTGCCGCGCATGGTCCCGCTGGAAGATGAAGAAATTTCCGCCGAACTGGCAAAAGCTTTTCGCAAACGCGGGATTCGCTTTGAACTCGAGGCGGGCGTCGAGTCAGTGAAGAAAGACGCAAAAGGCGTAAGCGTCACCTTCAAAGACAAAGCGGGGAAAGCGCAAACAATCTCTGCCGAAAAGGTTTTGATTGCCGTGGGTCGCCGCCCGCTGACGGAGAACGTAGGACTGGAAAAGACTGCGGCGAAAGTGGAACGCGGCTTCGTGCATACCACGCCATATATGGAAACGGCCGAGCCGCACTTGTATGCCATCGGCGATATTGTGGCCGGTCAGCCGCAGCTTGCGCACGCTGCGTCCATGCAGGGAATTATCGCGGTGGGGCGCATCGCCGGAAAATCAGTGCAGCCGTTTGATCGTAATCGTTGTCCGAATTGCACGTTTTGCGAGCCGCAGATAGGCTCAGTCGGGCTGACGGAAAAACAGGCGCGTGATGCGGGCCACAAAGTGAAAACCGGCAAGTTCCCTTTCGCGGGCAACAGCAAATCTTCCATCCTCGGCCATCACGAAGGATTTATCAAAGTCGTGGCCGACGAGAAGTACAATGAAATACTAGGAGTGCATTCGATCGGCTCGCTTTCGACGGAAATCATCGCTGAAGCGACCACCGCATTGCAGCTCGAAGGCACCGTTGACGATATGATGGCCATGATTCATGCCCATCCGACGGTCTGGGAAGCGATGGGCGACGCGTTCAATTCGGTGATGGGACTGACGATCAACGCCTAACAGCGAACTCGCGTCCATGCGGCTGCCGAAGAAAAAACTCGATGCAAGCGAACGATAATATTTGTTGGCTGGTTGACCTCGGGCTCATCTCTTACGGGCCGGCGTTCGAATTGCAGCGCCGCCTGGTTTCTGCGCGCAAAATCGATGCCGTGCCAGACGTGTTGCTGTTGTGCGAACACCCGCACGTCATCACCCTGGGACGGAATGGCCACCAACAGAATCTGCTGGCCTCAACGCATTTGCTTCGGCAGATGAACGTGGAATTCCATCCGTCGGATCGCGGCGGAGATATCACCTATCACGGCCCCGGGCAAATTGTCGGCTATCCCATCCTGAATCTGGCGGCCATTCGCCGCGACGTCGGATGGTATATGCGGCAGCTCGAAGAAACGCTGATTCGCGCCACAGCGGAGTTCGGAATTGAAGCCGGACGGCGGGCGGGAATGACTGGCGTTTGGGTCGAAGGCTCAGGCGATTCCGCCGACGGACGTGCTGCTGGCGCAGAAAAACTTGCGGCCATCGGCGTGCATTTAAGCCGCTGGGTCACTTCGCACGGATTTGCGTACAATGTCTCTACCGATTTGCGTTATTTCGATTTGATTGTGCCGTGCGGACTTCGCGGCAAACGGGCAACGTCGCTCGAACACCTGCTGGGTCGCGCTGTTCGCCGCGATGAGGCTACGTCACGAATTGTCAAGCATTTTGCGCACATCTTCGGTCGCGAGATGCGCAGCGTTTCTCGCGAAACGTTGGAAGAAAATTTGCGCCAAGATGATGTGCCGGTATACACAGCCGTGTGATTCAGTACAGGATCCGCGAGGAACTCTGCTATTTCGCGCATCGATTGGACGTAGAATACTGGAGGCTCACGCAGGAAGCCAATTATGAGTTATCCGCTCTCAAGAGATCAGCACCTCGAACTTTATTACTACATGAAGTTGAATCGCGCGCTCGATGATCAACTAGTGCGATTGTTCCGCCAGAACGTGGTGGTAGGCGGTCTGTATTCCAACCTGGGCCAGGAAGCGACCTCCGTTGGCACGGCATATGCTCTCGAAAAGCGCGATTGGCTCGCTCCCATGATTCGCAATGTCGGCGGCTTGCTCGTGAAGGGCTATAAACCGCGCGACATTCTGATGCAGTACATGGCGCGTTACGATTCTCCGACGCACGGCAAGGATGGCACCAGCCACTTTGGCGACATCAAAGTTCGTCACGTGGTTTCGCCTATTTCCATGCTGGGCGATCTGGTGCCGGTAATGGCAGGCGTCGCGATTGGCGGACGCTATCTCGGACAAAATATCGTCGCTATGACCTGGGTAGGCGACGGCGCAACATCCACTGGGGCTTTTCATGAAGGATTGAACTTTGCCGCGACGCAGCAAGCGCCGCTGGTGCTGGTTGTCGAAAACAACCAATGGGCTTATTCGACGCCGGTAGCCAAACAAGTGCCGATTCACGACCTCGCCGACCGTGCCAAGGCTTATGGCATTGCCAGCTCGATTGTGGACGGCAACGATGTAGTCGCCGTCTACCAGACAACCAAGGAGGCAGTCGAACGCTGCCGCGCTGGCAAAGGTCCTGTCCTCATCGAGGCCAAAACCATGCGCATGAAGGGCCATGCGCAGCACGACCCTGCGGAGTATGTGCCCAAGGAAATGTTCGCCTACTGGGAAGCGCGCGACCCCATTGCGCGTTACGAAAAATATCTTACAGAAAATAAAATCTGGGATGAAAAGACCAAAGCAGCTCTCGATGCGCGCATCGAGAAAGAATTGAAAGAGGATCTGGAATTCGCGGAGAAATCTCCGCTGCCTCCTCCGGAACTTGCCGAGCAGGGCGTTTATTGCGACGGCTGCCACACCGTCGAGGCAGAATGGAAGCGTTCCAAGAAAGAAGTGACGCCGCCGCAATCGAACGTAAAGCCAGAATGGCAAGTCAGCGATTTTGGCGGGTTCGACTTGCCTTCGGCGATGATTAAGCAGGCCGCCGCAGCCGCGCGCAATGGCGGAAAGGCGGCGAGTTTCACAGCGCACGGGACAAAACCTATGCATGCAAAATCCGACGGGAAGATAGCGGCGCGGAAATCCAATGGAAGACCTGACAAATCGGCCGAAAAAATGAAGGTGGCGGAACGAGTTCCTTTCGGTCGCGGCCCTAAGGGCAAAGCGGGGAGAAAATAATGGCGCAAGTTACCATGCTCGAAGCCGTCCGCCAGGCAATTTTCGAAGAGATGGAACGCGATCCCACCGTCGTCACCATAGGGGAAGACATTGGCGTTTATGGCGGCGCGTTCAAGGTCACCGCAGGATTACTCGAACGCTTCGGATGGGAACGCGTGATCGATACGCCCATTAGCGAAACGGCCATCATCGGTGCCGCTGTGGGCATGAGTTATCAGGGGCTGCGCCCAATCGCGGAACTACAATTCATTGATTTCATCGCTTGCTGCTTCAACCAGATCACCAATTTCGTCGCAAAATCACACTACCGCTGGGGCGCGCCGGTACCTATGGTGATGCGCGGCCCATCAGGAGGCGGAGTTCACGGCGGCCCATTCCATTCCGCAAATCCAGAGATGTATTTTGTGCACACGCCCGGACTGAAGGTGATTTATCCTTCCACTGCCTACGACGCCAAAGGCTTGCTGAAATCAGCGATTCGCGACAATAATCCTGTGCTCTTTTTCGAGCATAAATTTCTGTATCGCCGAATTAAGGAAGATCTGCCCACGGACGATTACACTGTGCCGATCGGGAAAGCGATTGTTCGGCGCGAAGGTCGCGATCTGACTATCGTAACTTATGCGGCCATGATGCACACTTCGCTCGATGCAGCGGAAGAACTGGCAAAGGAAGGAATTGAAGTTGAGGTCGTTGACCTGCGCACGCTGCTGCCTCTCGACAAAGATACAATTTTGCAGTCCGTGAAAAAAACCAACAAGTTGCTCATCGTTCACGAAGACACGCGCACTGGCGGAATCGCCGGCGAAATCGCCGCGGTTGCATGCGAGGGCGCGTTCGAGGATTTGGACGGCCCCATCCTGCGGGTCACCGCAAAGGATTCACCGGTGCCGTTTTCACCGCCGCTTGAGGAACGTTTTTTGCCGAACAAAAGCGACGTAATTACAACCGCGCGAGAGCTGGCGAGATATTGAATTCCAAGGAGAGATGCAATGGCGACTGATGTAATCATGCCCCAGATGGGGGAAAGTATTTTTGAAGGCACCATCACCAAATGGCTTAAAAAGCCGGGTGAGAAAGTCGAGCGCGATGAGCCGCTGTTCGAGATTTCCACCGATAAAGTCGATGCGGAGATCCCATCGCCGGCCGCGGGGGTGCTCAAGGAAATAAAAGTCTCTGAAGGCCAGACCGTGCCCATCCAAACGGTGGTTGGTGTCATAGACGGCGGGGGAGGAGCGGCGGCATCCGCGCCAGCTCCGGCATCTTCGAAAGCAGTGGCGCAGCAGGAAACGCGCCAGCGCGCGGACGAGAAGCCTGCGCCCGCTTCTGCTCCAACCAGGCCCGAAGCAGCTAGGGCCGATTCTGCGAAGGCTACAAGCGTTCAAACTGCAGCTTCAGTGCCGCAAGCTGCGCCGAGGCAGGAACAGGCCGCGCCGGCTGCCGCGCCTCAGCGCCCTTCGGGAGAAAAAGTCCGCAGCTCTCCGCTGGTGCGCCGCCTCGCGAAAGAGAAGAACGTGGATTTGACGCAGATTCCCGGCACCGGAGCCGGAGGTCGCGTAAGCAAGCGCGACATTATGGCCGCCATTGAAGGCGGAGCAGCCGGCCAGCAAGCGCCGG
Source organism: Candidatus Acidiferrales bacterium (assembly GCA_035933545.1). Classification (GTDB taxonomy): domain Bacteria; phylum Acidobacteriota; class Terriglobia; order Acidiferrales; family UBA7541; genus DAHUXN01. Next base: position 42,514 of record DASYYQ010000092.1, read on the forward strand.
CGCCTTCTTACGCGCCATCAGCACAGCGTCCCGCGGCAGTTCCGCCTCCCCCCTCAGCAACCGGCGCGCAGGCGCATGCGTTGCTCGAAATAGCCGTGCCCCGCGAACGTATGTATTTCGGAAATTACAGCGTCGAACCTATGTCGGTGATGCGCCAAAAGATCGCGGAGCATATGGTGATCTCAAAGCGCGTCTCTCCGCACGTTTATTCTATTGACGAGGCGGACGTGACCGGACTGGTCAAGTTGCGCAATCAGAAGAAAGAAGAATTTGAGCGCAGCACCGGCTCCAAGCTGACCTTTATGCCCTTCTTCATCCGCGCCGCCGTGGAAGGCCTTCGCGCCTTTCCCACGGTGAATTCGTCGGTGGATGGCACAAACATCGTCTTCCATCGCGAATGCAACATCGGCATCGCCGTGGCGCTCGACTGGGGCCTGATCGTGCCGGTAGTGAAGAACGCGGAGGAGAAAAATTTCCTTGGTTTGCAACGCGCCATCAACGATCTTGCCGAGCGCGCGCGTTCAAAGCGGCTGAAGCCGGAAGAAGTCCAGGAAGGCACCTTCTCAATCACCAATCCGGGCGTCTTTGGCGGCCTGATGGGCTTGCCGGTGATCAGCCAACCGAACGTCGCGATCCTGGGCCTCGGCACAATCGAAAAACGCCCCGTCGTGGTTGACGACGCGATTGCTATTCGCTCGATGGTCTATCTAACGTTGAGCTACGATCATCGTGTGGTTGACGGGGCCATTGCCCATCAGTTCATGGGCAAGATCAAGCACTTCCTCGAGAACTGGACCGAAAGCGTTTTGTAAAGTTCCCCAGCCGTCTCTCCACGGGGCGGGATCGCTCTCTCGCCCCGTTTTTTATTTTCTGGGCTTGGGAACCGGGCATTCACACATGCCACGACAACGAGAATTCATTCTTTATCGATTTCGTCCTTGTGAAATTCCTTAATCACTTCAATATCGCCAACGATGCTTCCGTTGAATTCTTCCAAGTGCTCCGCGGGAATCCAGTACTCCCGGTGAGCTGTGCTGCCAACGCTGTGAATTTCGTAGCGGTCCAGAAACGAACGGCGCACTCTAAATCGCGTCACGTAGCCCTCTCCTGACGCCTGGGCATTCCAGTCGCGCGCGATCTGAACTGCGTACTCTTCATTGAGAACGGGATAGAAGAAAGGCTGGCCGGGCAATCGAGGAGGGAACGCCGTGAAGCGGCTCCCTCGAATCAACTTCAATTCTTCGCGCCCAACGGGTCGGAACAGGACTACGGCATCAATCATGCTATTGCAAACGCAAGCGCAGCCGTTCCGCAAACATTTCCACCTGCGGCAGCGGAACAACCGCGATCTTCTGCTCGTCGAACAGCCGCACGACGAATTGGTGCCGCGGGTTGCCGGATAAAGGCGCAACTTCGGTAATCGCGGTGAACTCGGAATCCGCCTGGCGCGCGCGAATGCACTTCGCAGTGTAGGCAAGCACTTTGGCCTGCGCAGGATCGCGCCCAAGCGACAGCGCCTGCAGATATCCGCGCGTGCCGTTGTAGCGGTAGCCGAAATCGATGCGCATGGGATCGCCGGGCTGAGTGAACTGCTCGGCGCGAACTCCTTTTTCCATCCTCGCGAGTATGCGATGCCTGCGAAAAACATCGTTCAATTTTGCGCGAATCCAGGCGCGCGTATTTTCCAGAATTGCCGCACCACGCCCTACCGTTGCCGGAACGGCCACGTGGTTCTGATACAGCCGCTCCAGTTCCGCGTCAAAGTCTTCGCTCATCACAGCCTTGCGTGGGCTAAATTGCAGAACATTCGAAAGATTCTGCGACATTTTTTCAATCCATGCGGCGCTCGCTCCGGTGGCGGCAAGTTCTGACTGGAACGTCGCCGGCAAACCTCGCAGGACCGCGACATCGGCGTTGGGATGCAGCCTTCGCACCCGCACTAATTCCGATTCGTCTTCGATCAGCCGGGCGCGCGCCCGCTGTTTCTGCGGATCTTCGAGCAGGATTCCGATGTTGACCCACTCGTCGCGAATCAAGTTCGGCGTGTATCGCAAAACACGGTAGGCCAGCATGGTTCGGTTCGATTCAGCCATGTTTCACTTCCAGTTCGGAAAGGGCTGTCGCGAAGAATTTTTCGCGCTCAAAATCAGTTCGCGGACCTGCCTGCGCCTTCGGAGCAATCTTTCCAGCAGCGCATAGAGCGCATCCTGGTCGAAATTGTACCACTCCGGAGGGATCTCCCGCGCGATCTCGTCGAGCGCGCTTTCTGTAATATGCTTCTCCACACGCTCAATCCACGGCTCGAACGCCTCCCATCCGCGCACCTGCTCGTAAACGGCCGACCGCGAATAAATCCCCCGCAGCGGCGCGTCCGGAAAATTCCACTCCGAAGCGTTAAAGCAGAACCCGTGATCAATCATCACAGCGCGGTACCGCTCGGCCTCCCGTTCCCGCAGAAAAATCGCCTGCCGGCCATTCGTATTGCAAGTCCATTTGTCGAACACGAATACGCCACAAAAGTCCGTCAGATTCGCAACCTGGCGCAGCTGCTCGTCCGGCAAAAAATCGTACACCACCATTTGCGCTGGATCGCCCGGGTATTGCGAGCCGAATTCCAGTCCGGGCGTGCAAGGCACTCTCCCGCGCCCCAATTGGACGACCAAATCCTCTGTCAAAGCGACCGTCTCAGGAAGAACTTCAACCGCCGCTGCGCCCGCCACGGCTAGCCCGATACGCGCCGCCAACCGTGTGCCGAGCAATTCGTTCGCCAGAATCCTTGTTCCCTGCGGATTGTTCTGAAATTTGACGATGTAATAGTTTCCGTCCTCGCAGCGCATCAAATGGGACTGCGCGCCGCCGCGCATTCTTCGTATATATTCAATGGCCAGCGGCATCGCGCGCTATGCTAGCCAGCGTTCTCTCGCGCAGCAAGAAAAACATTTTCAATTCGGGAATAAACGCGCCATCCCGGCGTGTTTCAAGCCGGCACACGACGCCGCACGTCATTCCTACCCGGGCACACTCGTGACACAGTATCCGTCAGGTCGAAATTTTCGGAGACGCAACTCGCAAGGAAAATCAGTATGACGAGGCTCTGTTGCCAGTTCGCCCAGCGCTCTTTAGCCCGTCAATTTGTTACTGCTGCAATTATGATGGCGAGGGATCTTACGGAAATTGCCTTTAGCCCATGCGCATTCCGCCGTTCACGTCGAGGACGTGCCCGGTTATATATGCTGCTTCCTCGCTGGCCAGAAAAACGATCGCCGCAGCCACATCATGATCCGCGCCAAATCTTCCCAGCGGAATCCGCGCCTTCATTTCTTCCTTCACTTTTTCCGGCAGCGGCTCGGTCATGGGCGTGGCAATAAATCCCGGCGCCACCGCATTCACCGTGATATTTCGCGAAGCCATTTCCGTGGCAATCGCCCGCGTCAGTCCAATCAGCCCAGCCTTCGCCGCCACGTAGTTCGCCTGCCCTGCATTTCCTGTTTCCGCCACTACCGAAGTCACATTGATGATTCGCCCCCAGCGCTGCTTCATCATCGTGCCCAGCGCCTGCTGTGTGCATAGATGCGCCGCCGTCAGATTCGTGCGCAGCACTGTTTCCCAATCCTCCAGCTTCATCCGCAAAGCCAATCCATCGCGCGTAATAGCAGCGTTGTTCACTAAAATGTCCAAGCGGCCAAATCTCGCGAGGATTTGCTGAAACCCGGCCTTAATTTGTTCCGCGTCGGCAACGTCAATTTTCAGCCCGAGTGCTTCGCCGCCCGCGGACTCGATCTGTTTCGCAACCTGGGCTAATTTTTCCTCGTTGCGCGCCGCCAATGCCACGCGCGCTCCCGCTGCTGCAAGAGCAATCGCCGTTGCGCGGCCAATCCCTTGCGACGCGCCGGTAACCATTGCCACTTTTTCAGCGAGCGAAAACATGGTCAGTAGTTTCCTTCCGGATTCGACTTTAGGATTCCGCTACTTCCGCGCGCGCCTTTGCCACTTTGTCGATGCTCGATTGCAAGCTCGCCGCGTCCTCCACGTTGAAGCTGCGTACCGAGCGATCAATTTGCCGCAGCAAGCCGCTGAGCACGCGCCCCGGGCCAACCTCCACAAAGATGCGCACGCCCTGCTCGATCATCTCGTGAATGGAATCTTCCCAGCGCACTGGCAAGCACACCTGACGAATCAAAGCATCTCGCGCCTCATCGCCCGTGGTGATCACTTCCGCATCCACGTTTGTGATCAGCGGAACGCGCAGCGGCGCAAACGTCGTCGCGCGCAAATCCTGCTCTAACCGCGCCTCCGCGGGCTTCATCAGCGCGCAATGGAAAGGCGCAGAAACCGGCAAAATCACCGCGCGCTTCGCGCCGCTCTGCGAAGCAATTTCCACCGCGCGCTTCACCGCCGCTGCAGCCCCGGAAATAACCGTCTGCTCAGACGAATTCAAGTTCGCCAAGCTCACCACGTCAGCGCCCGCTGCTTTCCTGCAAATGTCCGCAACCTCGGCGGGTGCAAGACCAAGGATTGCTGCCATCGCGCCTTCCCCGGCCGCCACCGCTTCCTGCATGTACTTTCCGCGGTGCCGCACCAACTTCATCGCCGCAGTGAAATCCAGGCTCCCCGCCGCGACCAGCGCCGAATATTCTCCGAGGCTGTGTCCGGCGACAAAATCAGGCGTCACGCCGTTTTCCTCGAGCACCCGCGCTGCCGCAACCGAAACAGTCAGAATCGCTGGCTGCGTGTTCTCCGTCAGCTTTAATTGCTCTTCGCTGCCTGTAAAGCAGATCTCTGAAAGTGGAAATCCCAGCGCCGCATCCGCAAGTTCAAACACTTTGCGCGCGGACGGGAATTTCTCCGCCAAATCCCGCCCCATGCCGGGATATTGGGAAGCTTGCCCTGGAAATAGGAATGCCAGCTTGCTCATCTGTTCACTCGTGCGCTCGTTCGCAAATCATAATCGGACAACGCCCTGCTTCAGCTTTCTGCGTATGGAAATCTTGAATCGCGAATTACCTCAAAATCAGGCGCGCGCCCTAGCAGGCGCTGTGGAAAGCTCCTGCTCGATTTTCTCGTTCGCTTGAGCGCGGCAAAGTTCTGCCGCAACTCGTATGGCATTCTTGATGGCGTTCGAATTCGACCGTCCATGCCCAATCACCGTGATTCCTCGAACGCCCAGCAATGGCACGCCCCCATATTCCGAATAATCGATCTTTTTCCGGAAGTCCCCAAATGCGCGCCGCGACAGCACGTATCCCATCTGCGCGCTCAAACTGCTCTTCAGCGCTTTTTTCAGCATTCCACCCACGTGCTCCACAAGGCCTTCGCTGATTTTTAGCACGATATTGCCGATGAAGCCATCGCAGACGATGACGTCCACGTCGCCCTTGAAGAAATCCTTTCCCTCCACGTTGCCAATGAAGTTCAGCGAGGTCTGCTTCAATAAATTCGAAGCCTCGCGAGTCAATTCGTTCCCCTTCATTTCCTCTTCGCCAATCGACAGCACGCCCACCCGCGGCCGCTTGGTCCCAAAAATTGTCCGGTAATAAATCTCGCCCATAATCGCGAATTGCTCGATCTGCTCCGGTTTGGAATCCACGTTTGCGCCAACATCCAGCAGCACCGAAGCTCCGCCTTTGGCATTCGGAAATGCCGCAGCCAGCGCCGGACGGTCCACAGAAGGCAGCGTCCCCAGGACGAATCGCGCAATAGCCATCACTGCGCCGGTATTCCCCGCGCTTACCAGCGCATCTGCCTGTCCCTGCCGCACCATCTTCGCGCCCACATGCACCGAACTGTCGCGCTTTTTCCGAAATGCCAGCGACGGCGAGTCTTCCATGGTGATTACTTCTGTCGCGTGCACAATTTCGATGGGCAATCCGCGCGTGGCATGGCGGTTCAATTCCGCGCGAACTTTACTTTCCAGACCGATGAGCACGACGCGCACACCATACTGACGCGCTGCGAGCACCGCTCCTTCCACTTCCGCTCGAGGAGCGTGGTCGCCGCCCATGGCGTCCAGCGCAATGGTTGTCATCGATACATCGCTTTAACTGAATGGCTTCAGCTGAATCGCGGAGGCGATTCTCCGCTGTGAGAGTCTACTTCTACGCGGATGTGTCCACAACTGCGCGCCCCTTATAATACCCGCAGTGCGGGCACGCGCGATGGGGAAGCTTGGGCTCGTGGCAATTGGGGCAATTGGTGATTGACGGCGCCTTCAGGTGATCATGCGCCCGCCGCGTGCTCGTACGTCTCTTCGAGTGACGTCGCTTTGGATTCGGCATTCCTACTCCTTTAGCGGAAACGCGCACGAACAGCTTTTCCGCTTATTCTGAATTCGTATTTTACTGTTTTTTCGGCCAGTCTTGCTTTAATCGCGCAAGCGGCGCCATGCGCGCGTCCGTCGCATGGGTTTCACAGCGGCACTCTTCCTGGTTCAAATTCACTCCGCAGTGCGGGCATAACCCCCGGCAATCGCTGCGGCAAATCACCTTCATTGGCAGGGACAGATTCACCTGCTCCGCCAGAACATCCGCAAGGAACAGTCCATCACCTTCAAAAAACGCAACATCTGTATCATCCAGATTCAACCGGATTTCCTCATCTTTGCGGATCGAAGCCATCGGGCGGTAAATGAGGTCGAAATCCTTGCTCACTTCCTCCACCACGGTGTCCAAACATCGCGCACAGGTCAGCTCCAGCCGCGTATGAAAAGTGCCAAATATGCGGATTTGACTGTCAATCAATTCCGCCGTCGCGCGCACCTCCAGCGGGTCAATCTGCCGGAAGTCCCCGGAATGGAAATCGAGGGTACCGGGCGCATAGCTCTTTCGTATGCGAATTTTCTTAGTGGCGAGTTCGTGTACATCCAAAAACATGACAAATCCCGTGAAAAGCCAGTGTGAAAATCCATTATAAGGCGCGGTCATTCAATGTCAAGGAAGCCTGAAACAAACATTTCTTCTGACGCGAATCAGGCACTCGCCTCTTCACGCTGCGGTTTTCCCCGCGCTTAACAAACAAAGCGAAGATTACCTTCTGCGATGGGGCAGCAGTACGGAACAAGGCAGCGAAAAGAAGGCCGAGCGCGGCGAAGCGAAAACATGAGGACGGAGTAGAAGGGCTCAGAGCGCGCGAACCCGGGGCTAGCGCCTGAAATCGCTCGCCAATAAATTGCATTACTAAACGGCAGCAACCTTCTTCAAATCAGCAATGAAACGCTTCATTTCCAGATGCCGCGTTTCTTCGTCCGGCGCGCGCAAAATCGAAGACGGATGTACGGTGGCCATAACAACGGGCGCCAGCGGGGATTCCAGGCGCTCGCCGCGATGTTTTGTCACTCGAAAATCCTTTCCCAGCAGCGCCTGAGCCGCCGTAGCGCCCAGGCACACAATCACCTTTGGGTGGAACAGCGTAATTTCTGCATCGAGCCATCGCCGGCACGCCGCAATCTCCGTGGCATTTGGTTTTTTGTGAATGCGGCGTTTGCCTCGTGGCTCCCATTTGAAGTGCTTCACGGCATTGGTGACGTAAACTTTCCTGCGGTCAATTCCCGCCTCGAGCAGAGCCTTATCCAGCAACTTGCCGGCAGGACCGACAAACGGTTTGCCACTCAGATCTTCCTGGTCCCCCGGCTGCTCGCCTACAAACATGATCTTCGGCGCGGCGCCGCCTCCTTCGCCGAATACCGTTTGTGTGGCGTTTTTCCAAAGATCGCAGGCCTTGCACCCCTTTGCTTCGCGTTGAAGTTCCTCGAAGCTCGCTCCCTCGGTCGAGAGCGGCTTTTTTTCCGGCTTGGAATCGCGCCGCGCCATTGCAAATTAAGATGCGACGCGACGTGTTTGCGCCAAGGACAAAAGTTGCCGTAATGGTCTGGAAAGGTCTAGAATCCGTCAGAGTCGGCGCATCACCGATTCATTTGCCAGAGCATAAAGCGCTGCTCAATTTTGGCGTCCAAAATGAACTTGGGAAAAACATGAAAGCAAAATCAGCAGCTCGCAAGAAAAAAAGAGCGGCGTCGCCTTCTGCGCAGTTCGCCAGCGCTGCTGGCCGGAGCGATTTGCTGATAACCGCAATCGGCGCTTCCGCTGGAGGCATTGAGGCCTTCTCAGAACTAATGCGGAACTTGCCCGCCGATACTGGAATGGCCTTCGTGCTGATTCAGCACCTCGACCCCAAGCATCACAGCATGCTCACTGAATTGGTGGCGAAACAAACCTCCATGCCCGTGAAAGAAGTAACCGACGGGATGAAGGTTCAGCCGAATCACGTATACGTCATCCCGCCGAATGCAATCATGTCTATTTCCGATCACACCCTGCACCTCGCGCCGCGCTTAGACCCGGGCGCGC
>DASYYQ010000141.1:0-1635 GCA_035933545.1 Candidatus Acidiferrales bacterium
CGGCGTGATGCCCGCGAATTTCACGTTTCCTCGCATTCTGGCGCATGAACCGCAATATCTGATGACTTTTCCCTGGGCGCAGTGGAATTCGCGGCCCGGCATTGGCACGCACAATTATTTCGTCATCGCCAGACTCAAAAGTGGCGTCACTCCGCGCCAGGCTGAAGCCCAGCTCAACGTCATCGAAGCGCGCATCGCGCAGAACGACAAAGACTCGGGAGGCAAATTCAGTCTCTCCGCCACCTTGATGCCGCTGAAATCCGAAATTGTCGGCACAACGCAAGAAGCTCTGTGGATGCTGACGCTCGCTGCCGCGCTCGTCCTGCTCATCGTCTGCGCGAATCTCGCCAATTTATTGCTCGCCCGAAATAGCCGCCGCGTTCGCGAAGTCGCTTTGCGTTCGGCCTTTGGCGCCGGACGCTGGCGTCTGGTGCGCCAATTCCTTACCGAAACGCTTGTGCTCGTCGTCGCCGGAGGCGCGCTTGGCCTGGCCTTCGCGAGAATCGGATTGTGGCTGCTCATCGAGAACGCGCCGGCCGGAATTCCGCGCCTGGATCAAGTTCGCCTCGATTCAACCGTTCTGTGGTTCACGCTCGCTGTCACGATTCTGGCCACCGCGGTGTTCGGACTCCTGCCCGCATTCCGCGCCACTCAAGTGCATCTCGCGGAAGTGCTCAAGGCCTCCGGGCCAACCGTCAGCACCAGCAAACGCGGAGCGCGCCTCCGCGCCGGATTGGTCATCGGCGAGATCGCTCTGTGCGCCGCGCTTCTGCCCGCGTGCCTGCTGCTCGTCGAAAGTTTGCGCCATGTGATGCTCGCCAATCAGTGGATGAACGAAGAGCGGGTCATCACCGCTGACCTTCTTCTGCGTTTTCCGAACATGGATTTTTCTCACGCCTCCGCCGAGCGCAACCGCATTTTCACTTCCGTCCAGGAAAAGGTCAGAGAGCTGCCGGGAGTGGTGAGCGCAGGCTTCACCAGCAGGCTTCCATTGCAAGGCATGGGCTGGGGCGACTCCATCAATTTTCAGGAAATGCCGCTTCCCGACGCGCAACAGCCATCCGGCGAATTCCGCTTCGTCACTCCCGGCTATTTCGAGGCCATCGGCTTATCTCTGGTGAAGGGCCGCTTTTTGACGCCGGCCGACAAGGGGCGCGACGTCGCCGTGATTTCAGAAAGCGTCGCTCGCAGCGTTTTGCGCGGGCGCAATCCCATCGGAATGCACGTCTTTTGCGGCCATTTCGACGAGTCACAAAAATGGTGCCGCGTGGTTGGCGAAGTCGCCGACGTGCGCACGCAATCCGACGCAGCGCCAATTCTCGCCGTCTACTTCCCGCTCTGGCTGAACTCAGATTTGTCAGAAACGCTGGTCGTGCGCACCAGAATGAATCCAACATCGGCGGCCGCCGCCATTCGTCAAGCCGTCTGGAGCGTGGACCCGCAGCTTGCCATTCCGCAAGAGAAAACGCTGACAACGATTCTGGCGAGCGCCGAAGCCCCGCGCCGCTATGAAACATCTCTTGCTGCTCTGTTCGCGCTGTTCGCTATTTTGCTGGCCATGCTCGGACTGTACGCGGTTATCGCCTACACCGTGACGCAGCGCAGCCACGAAATCGGCGTGCGCATGGCCATTGG
>DASYYQ010000175.1:0-14843 GCA_035933545.1 Candidatus Acidiferrales bacterium
CTCGATTTTGGGAAAGATTCAGCTGACGCGTTCGATGCGCGCGCCTAGGCCGATCAGCTTGTTTTCGATGCGCTCGTAGCCGCGGTCGATGTGGTAGACGCGTTCCACGTACGTCGTGTTTTCCGCGACGAGGCCGGCAAGCACAAGCGATGCACTGGCGCGCAGATCAGAAGCAATAATCGTGGCCCCGCTCAACGGAGTCGGCCCATGCACGATGGCTTTGCGCCCCTCGATTTCTATGTTCGCGCCCATGCGAATGATTTCGCTGGCGTGCATGAAGCGATTTTCGAAGATTGTTTCGGTGATCGTCGAGTCGCCGTCCGCCTGCGTCGCCAGCGCCATGTATTGTGCCTGCATGTCCGTCGCAAAGCCGGGATATTCTTCGGTGGTGACGTCAGCGGCGCGCAGCTTGCCGGGCACGCGCACGCGCAGGCTGGTAGCGCTTTTCGCGGTGACTTCCACGCCGCATTCTGCGAGCTTGTCGATGGTCGCGGCTAAGTGACTCGGTTGGCAATCTGTGAGCGTGACGTCTCCGCGAGTCATCGCGGCGGCGATCAAGAACGTTCCCGCCTCGATGCGGTCGGGAATCACGCGATGTACCGCGCCATGAAGTGTTTCCACGCCGCGCACGCGAATGGTTGATGTGCCGGCGCCTTGAATTTGCGCGCCCATCTTCACCAGAAGGTCAGCAAGGTCTGAAACTTCCGGCTCGCGCGCTGCGTTGGTGAGCACGGTTTCGCCTTCGGCGAGCGTGGCCGCCATTAAAACGTTTTCCGTGCCGGTAACGGTGATTTTCTCAAAGTGAATTTCAGCTCCGCGCAGGCGTTCGGAGCGCGCCTCCACGTAACCATGCTCGGTGGTCATGCTCGCGCCCATTTTTTCGAGCGCTTGAATGTGCAGATCGATTGGCCGCGCTCCAATGGCGCAGCCGCCGGGAAGCGAAACGCGCGCGTAGCCGAATCGCGCGAGGAGCGGCCCAAGCGTCAGCACTGACGCGCGCATTGTCTTCACGAGCTCATAGGGCGCTTCCGCGTGTGAAATTTCTTCGGTCTGGATGGTCATCGCCGACGGCGGCACGTCTTGCGCGACCACGTGCGCTTTCATGTGCGCCAGCAGCTTCGCCATGGTGATGATGTCGCGCACACGCGGAATATTGTCGAGCTCGACTTTGTCTGAGGTGAGCAGCGCCGCGGCCATGATGGGCAGCGCAGCGTTCTTCGCGCCGCTGATGCGCACCGCGCCTTCGAGTTTGCGTCCGCCCTGAATTTTGAATTTATCCATACTGCTTTTCTTTCCTATGCATGCTTTTGATTTTGCCTGAGAGCCTCGTCAAGGGCTTTCCTCGCGTTGCCCCGATGCGCTTCTACTATGCGCCGCGCCGCCTCTGCGCCCAATCCTGATTTCAACATGATGAGCGCCACGCGCAAATCCCCCCGCGTTTCGCTCAGGGCGCGCTTGGCAGCCTGCTCGCTTGCGCCGGTGGCTTCGCGGAGGTTCCGCAAAGCGCGGTGGAGCAATTTCTGATTGGCTTTCGCAACGCCGATCATCCAATTGTCGTAAATATAGCCAAGGCGCACCATCGTCGCTGTTGAAATCATGTTGAGGACCATTTTTTGCGCTGTTCCGGATTTCATGCGCGTTGAGCCGGCGATCACTTCGCGGCCGATGAGCGGCGCAATGGTCAAGTTCGCCAGATGCGAAACCGGTGTTTGCGGATTCGTGGTCAGGGCAATTGTATAAGCCCCGCATTCTCGCGCAAACTTCAGCGCCCCAAGCACGTAGGGAGTGGTGCCGCTTGCGGCCACGCCTGCCACAGCATCAATAGGACGCAATCCCTTTGCGCGCAGGTCGCGCGCGCCTTGCGCGGCATGATCCTCCGCTCCTTCCACGGACACCGTTAACGCGCGCTTTCCGCCAGCGATGATTCCCTGCACCATCGTTCGCTTTACGCCAAAAGTCGGAGGAACTTCCGACGCGTCGAGCACTCCCAAGCGTCCGCTTGTTCCCGCGCCAATGTAAAACACCCGCCCTCCTTTGCGAATGCGCGCAACAATCTCATCCACGGCGCGCGCAATCTTCGGAATTTCGCGCCGGACTGCTCCAGCGATTTGCGCATCCTCACGATTGATCACGCGCAGAATCTCGAGCGTCGATTTCTGGTCCAGATTTCTCGAGCGCGGATTCCGCCGTTCGGTAACCGCCAGGCGCGTGGTTCGTTTCATTCGAAAAGATTATAGCCGGAGAGGGAAATGCCCTGGCGGAACATCAATCGCAAAGGTGCGAGGATTGTACTGTGCTGACTATCATTTATTGGAGCTCTTGCCCGCGAGCCCCAACGCTTCCAGAATTCCGTCGTGCACCGCCGGCCGCACCTGGCGGATTTTGTCGTTGGCGGCGGACGGATGGACGCGATTGGTGAGCAGTATCACAAATAGATTTTTCTGAGGATCAATCCAAATGGACGTCCCGGTGAATCCGTTATGGCCGTAGCTCTGCGTTGAAAAATAATGGCCGGTCGACGAATATTCCGTAGGAACGTCCCAGCCTAAAGTTCGCGCGGAATCGCCGACGCTCACGCGTCTTGTAAATTCGGCGACAATGGCTTGCCGCAGAATGCGCTTATGGGCATAAATTCCGCCGTTCAGCATCATCTGTGCGAACACGGCAACATCGGTTGCGGCGCTGAACAATCCCGCGTGTCCGGCAACGCCGCCCATCGCGAACGCATTGGCATCGTCCACCTCACTCTGCAATTGGCGTTTGCGGTAGGTTGTATCATTTTGTGTTGGCGCAATCCTGGCGCGCAACGCGCGTGCCGGGTTGAAGCATGAACCGCGCATACCCAGCGGCGCAAAAATCGTTTCGCTTGCGAATTGATCGAGGGATTTTCCGGTCAGCCGTTCTATGATTTCGCCCAGCAGCATGAACCCCAGGTCCGAGTATTCAATTTTTGTTCCCGGCTGCGCGACCAACTGCTCTGCAAATAACTGCTTCCTCACTTCCGCCGCATTCTTGGCGCTCTTGAAAAATTCGCGATGCGCAGGAAGCCCGGACGTATGCAGCAGCAGCTCTCGCACGGTGACTCTGTGCCGCCAGTCAGGATTTGGACCAGCCTTCCTACTCGGCAGGTAGCGCGAAATTGGCGCGTCCAAGTCAATCTGCTTGTTTGCGACGAGCATCATGATCGCGGTAGCGGTCACGATTGGTTTTGTCAGCGAAGCAACATCGTAAATCGTGTCCGCTCTTACCGCTGCCGACTTTGCCGCATAGCTCAGATGGCCGAAAGCGTGCACGACGAGCTTTCCTTCAAGTCCGACTGCGAGTACGCCTCCCGGGAATGCGCGATCCGCAACGGCGCGATCCAAAATTGCGAACGCAGGCTTCAGCTTCGCAGCCATCGAATCAGCAGCAGGCGTGAGCACCATCGGATTCGCGGCCATTTTCGATCCGGAAGCGAGCTTCTCCACGCCGGGCACGCTCACGGGAAGGTGGCCGCCGACGGCAGTCTCACCAAAAATCGCGCGCACCATCGCTCGCTGCACGGCATCCTGCGTGCCAAATGCCGCAATCCACGTTTTTGCGCTAGGAAATTGGGCCACCAGATACGGACTGCCCAGCGACGCGACAATTACCGGCGTGCCGGCGCTGATTAATCTATTCAGCAAATTGATTTCGTCCGCCGGCAGGCCGACCGTGCCTTTGCGATCGGCAACTCTTACGAGCACGGTCACGATGGCCACATCGTAAGATTCCTGCGACGGCAATTGCGCTGAGCTTGCCTTCACGAAATTCGTATCCACTCTGACTGTTTGCACCGCGTCGACGCGCACGCGCAGCTCCTGTTCGATTATCGAACCCGGATGCGCATCCGGATCGCCGGAAATGACCACCAGCAACACGCGCAGTGGCCGGGCAGCATCAAGCGGAAGAATCCTTTGCTCGTCGCGAATGAGCGTGATGCCTCGCTCTGCGATGTTTTGCGCCTCGGCTTTGAATTTTGGCGAACCGAAAACTCTGTTTAACCTGCTCAAATCAATCAGTCGGTTGCGCTCGAGTTGCAACTCCGCCTTGGCGCGCAAAATCCGCAGAACTGCTTCGTTGACTCTCGCGAGTGCCACTTCACCAGAATTAACCGCTTGTCGCAGCGCCGCGATCGCGGCATCGGGGTTCGGCGGAATCAGCAAAACGTCGGCGCCAGCCTTGATGGCGCGCACCGCAACATTCGGCGGCGAATCAACAGTGGTCACTCCGCCCATGTCGAGCGCGTCGGTCACTTCAATTCCTTCAAATCCCATTTTCCTGCGCAGCAAATCCGTAAGGATGCTCGGCGAGAGCGTCGCCGGAGTGTCACGGTGCGGCTCAATCGCGGGAACAACCAAATGTCCGGACATAACTGCGCCAACGCCCGCAGCAATCGCCGCGCGGAAAGGCGCAAGCTCCACGCGGTTCAGTTGCGCCAAATCGCCGGATACGACCGGCACAGCAATGTGCGAATCGCGATTCACATCGCCATGCCCCGGAAAATGTTTCGCTGTGGCCATCGCGCCATTTTCTTGCGCCCCACGAATGAACTGCGCCACCAATTCCGACACGCGCGATGGATCTTCGCCAAACGAGCGCGTATTGATAATCGGATTATCCGGTTTGCTGTTTACGTCGCAGACCGGAGCGAAAATCCAATTCAATCCTGCCGCGCGAGCCTCAAGCGCTGTGATTTTTCCCATCGTGAAAGCATCGTGCGGATCGCCCGTGGCCGCCACAGCCATTGCCGCAGGCAGGGACGTTCCATCCGCGAGGCGCATCGCCGTTCCGCTTTCGAAGTCCGCAGCAACTAGCAGCGGAATTTTTGCCGCTCGTTGCAATTCGTTGGCAAGCGCCGCGCTGGGATAAACCTGACTGCGCTCGATTCCTGCGGGCGCGCGCCGCGCCTCCAACATAATTCCGCCCACGTGATTGTCCTTCACGTGACGCATCAGCTCGCAGAAACTCTCATCTTCGGCGGACGTGAATCGCCCCCAATAAGGGACCATAACCATTTGCCCGAGCTTTTCATCGAGCGTCATTTTTGCGAGCGTTTGCCGCGCCCATTTCTCGCCGCTTCGCGCGCGCGACGCGCTGGCTCGCCGCAGTTTGTTTTCGTTCGCTAAGGGATTCATAACGAGGTCATCAGCCGAAATCGCGCGACATTCGATAGTTCACGTTCACGCATGTTTTACACAAATTCGATTCAGGGGTTGACGCTGCCACTTCGCGGCTGTATATAGCACACGGCTCTATGCGGCACAACAAACGCTCTCCACGTCTGTTTCCTACTCGCATCGTCGTCCTTTTTTCTGCGATCCTATTCGCGTTTTCCAGTGCCCGGCTAGGCGCGCAAACGCGCAAAACACCCGCAGCGCAAAAATCCCAGCGTCCGGATCTCTCCGCGCTCGCTCCGATAATGGAGAGCGCTGTCCAGCACGACGAAATTCCGGGCGGCGTTTTGCTCGTCAGCCATCGCGGACACGTGATTTACTTCAGAGCGTTTGGCGAGCGCGCGCTCATTCCGCATCGCGAGCGCATGACCACCAATACGATTTTCGATCTTGCCTCGCTCACCAAGCTCTTTGCCACCACTCCTTCCATCATGCGTCTGCTCGAACAGGGAAAAATTCGCCTCAACGATCCGCTGGTGCGCTACATGCCGGAGTTTGCCGGCAACGGGCCGGACGACCCGAAAGCACAGATCACCATTCGCATGCTCATGACGCACACTTCCGGCCTCGCGCCCGATCCGCCGCTCTCCGCCGCGCTTGCCGGTCACGATGCGCTCTTTCAGGAGATTGACCACGAAAATCTCATCGCGCCGCCGGGCGATCGCTTTATTTACAGCGACACCAATTTCATTTTGCTGGGCGAATTGGTGAAGCGCCTCACCGGCGAGCGCCTCGATAAATACGCTGCGGAGAATTTCTACCGCCCGCTGCACATGATGCACACGCGCTTTTTGCCTCCGGCCTCTTGGATTCCGAAAATCGCGCCCACCGAGGAAATTGATTTGCCACCCGGCGCGAAGCCCGGCTCCGGCCTCGGGCATGTTCTTCGCGGGGTGGTTCACGATCCGCGCTCGCGCGCCATCGGAGGAGTCGCGGGCCATGCCGGCCTTTTCTCCACAGCCAGTGACATGGCGATTTTTTGCCAGATGATGCTCGATAATGGCCGTATTCCCGGCACATCGCGGCGCATTTTTGCGGCAGCCACCGTTCACAAAATGACTACGCCGCAAACTCCGCCGTGGAGCCCCAATATTCGCGGCCTCGGCTGGGACATCGACACCGCATTTTCGGCTCCGCGAGGCGACCTGTTTCCTCTCGGCTCCTATGGCCACACCGGTTACACCGGAACTTCCGTATGGATCGATCCCGCCAGCCAAACTTTCATTATTCTGCTGACCAACAGAGTTCATCCTTACGTTCGCCCGGCAACTTCCAGTCTCCGCGCCAAAATCGCGAACGCGGTTGCCGCTGCGTTGAACGTCGGCGACACGACCGGTTCCACCTCAAAAATCGAACGCAGCATTTATGCGGAACGGCCCTACGATCTGGCAGGCATTTATCATCGCAGCGATGAAACTTTGGCGGGCATTGACGTTCTTGAGCAGGAGAATT
Organism: Candidatus Acidiferrales bacterium; assembly: GCA_035933545.1. GTDB lineage: Bacteria > Acidobacteriota > Terriglobia > Acidiferrales > UBA7541 > DAHUXN01. The sequence continues at coordinate 6,648 of DASYYQ010000175.1, forward strand.
TCGCACCGCTGCAGGGCAAGCGCGTCGGCATCATCACAAATCAAACTGGCGTGGACCGTGAAGGCCGCCGCACCATCGACGTCCTCGCGCACGCTCCCGGCGTGAAGCTCGTCGCGATTTTCAGCCCTGAGCATGGCATTTTTGGCACCGCGGATTCGAAAGTCGCCTCGACCACCGACACAGCCACCGGCCTCCCTGTCTACAGCCTTTATGGCAGTACGCGCCGCCCAACAGATCAGATGCTTCAGGGAATCGATGCCCTCGTCTACGACATTCAAGATGCCGGCGTGCGCTTCTACACTTTCATTACCACCATGGGCTACGGGATGGAAGCCGCCGCGCAACATCACATTTCATTCTATGTTCTCGACCGGCCCGACCCGCTCAACGGCATCACCATCGAAGGGCCGATGCTCGACCGCGACAAGCTGAATTTCGTCGGCTATTTCCCGATGCCCGTGCGCTATGCGATGACTCTTGGAGAGCTTGCGCAAATGTTCAACGCCGAGAACAAAATCGGCGCCGATTTGCACGTCATCCAAATGAAAGATTGGCATCGCGAAGATCCTTTCGAAGCCACCGGACTTTCCTGGTTCGCGCCGTCGCCGAATTTGCGCTCGCTCAACGCCGCGCTTCTTTATCCCGGCATCGAAATTCTGCAAGCGGCCGGCGTTTCCGTTGGACGTGGCACCGATACACCCTTTGAACTATTCGGCGCGCCGTGGATTCAATCCATTCCGCTGGCAGACGTACTCAATCACCAGTTCGTCCCCGGCGTGCGCTTCGTGCCGACGCATTTCACACCGAGTTCAGGTCTTTACGAAGGCCAGCTCTGCCAGGGAATTTCATTGGTCATCACTGACCGCGCGTCGCTCAATTCCATGCTTATGGGCCTCGAAATCGCCGTCGCGCTGCACAAACTTTATCCCGATCATTTCTCATTCGACAAAATGATCGAGCTCCTCGGCAACGCGGACACCATCGCAAAACTGAAATCCGGCGAAGCGCCTACGAGCATTGTCTGGGACTGGCAATCCGACCTCGACGCGTTCCGCACAATTCGCGCCAAATACCTCATCTATCCTGAATAAAGTTGTGTGGCGAGTGGCGCGGCCTCTTAGCCTGTGTAATTATGCGCTTTCGCAGATGAGTGCCAAACCCAAAGGCTGGCTTTCGTGGAGCAGCGGTAAAGACAGTGCTTGGTCGCTGCATGTGATGCGCCAGCGCGCTGACGTAGAAATCACCGCGCTGCTCACCACGATAAATCGCACGCACAACCGCGTCGCCATGCACGCGGTGCGCGAAGCGCTCCTGGATGCGCAAGCTGCCGCCGCGCGCCTGCCGCTCATTAAGATTCCCATTCCTTCGCCGTGCGCAAATGACTTTTACGAACGCGCCATGTCTGAAGCGATGGCTCACGCACGCTCGGAAGGCGTCACGCACATGATTTTCGGAGATTTATTTCTGGAGGACATCCGCAAATATCGCGAAGAAAATCTTGCCAGGTGCGGCATGACGCCGGTCTTTCCCTTGTGGCGCCGCAACACGCGCGACCTGGCGCACGAAATGATTTCCGGCGGCCTTCGCGCGTTTCTCACGTGTGTTGACCCAAAAAAGCTAGACGCTAGCTTCGCCGGCCGCGCCTTCGACGAAAATCTTCTCGCCGATTTGCCTCCCTCCGCCGATCCTTGCGGTGAAAACGGCGAATTCCACACCTGCGTGGTAGCCGGCCCGATGTTCGATCAAGTCATTTCTGTGCAGCGGGGCGAAATCGTCGACCGCGACGGCTTCGTCTTCGCCGACCTTCTCCCGCGTCCCTCTGGCTCAACTTTTATTGTGAATTCTGTTCCGTAGGAATGCGCTTCCGCCAATAGGCGTAGAGCGGAAGACCAATCAGCATCACCGCCAGTCCCATCGTCGAACGTAGTGGCCTTTGCACGAGAAGGTTCACTGTCACTGCCAAGGCGCCGAGAATAAAAAGTACCGGCACGACCGGATATCCCCACGTCCGGTACGGTCTCGCCATACTCGGCGCTTTCCTGCGCAGCACAATCACGCCCGCCGTTTGCACCGCGTAGAAAATCCACATCAAAAAAACGTATAGCGAGAAAAGGTCGGCGAATGTGCCAGTCAGCGCGACGATAGATGCCAGAATGCCCTGAAAGACCAGCGCGTTCGCCGGAGTTCGGAATCTCGGATGTACGCCGCGCGCCACGCGAAAAAACAAGCCATCCCGCGCCATGGCGTAATCCACGCGCGCGTTGGTCAGAATCGAGGAATTCAGCGAGCCAAGCGCGCAGATCATCATGACAATCGTCATCCAGGTCGCGGTGTCCGCTCCTGTAGCTCGCGCGACAACGTCAGACGCGATGTGCTGGGATATTACAGCCCTGGAAAACGGCAGCACGTAGAAACAGGCCGCGCTCATGGCGATGTAAATCGCTCCCACAAGCACGACGCCAAAAATCAACGACAAAGGAATGTTGCGTCCGGGGTTTTCAATTTCCGAGCCGACAAACGTAAGATTAATCCATCCATCGTAAGCCCAAAGCGCGCCCACCATTCCGGTCAGAAACGCCGAAAGTCCCAATGCGTGGGCCAGTGCCGGAGCGGAGTGGAAATTCGCAATACTCCCTTTCCCTAAAAGGAATCCGATTGCAATCACCGCAATAACCGCGGCAATCTTGATTATCGTCAGCACCACCTGCACCCGCCCGCCCAATTTCACGCCGAAATAATTAACAAAGGTCACCAATGCGATAGCCACTACCGCCAGCGGCTGTGCCCATGTGAATGCGAATGTATTCACGGATCCTGTGAAAGGTGATGAAAAGCGAAAAACGTGCAGCGGAGTCGCAATTACCGGAAACAGAAAATTCGAAAATTGCAGCAGGCCGGCCGCAAGCGTCGCGATGGAAGTGGGCGCGCCAATAATCGAATATGTCCATCCAAACAGATAACCCCACACCCGCCCATACGCGTGGTTCATGTAAGCATACGTCCCGCCAGCCTCGGGAATTGCCGCGCCTAGTTCCGCCGCGCTCAGCGCGCCAAAGAGCGAAAGGGTTCCGCCGATGACCCACGCCAGCATCACCATGCCCACCGTGCCAACGGCTTGCGCCATCGTGGCCGGCACAATAAAAATTCCTGTGCCGATGATCGTGCCCACGACGATGGCCGCCGCGGCCCACGGCCCCAGCCCGCGAATCAACCCCGGTTGTTTGTTATCCGCCATGTTCATTGCGCGACCGCAGCGCCAGTCGGCTTTTCTTTATTATTTGCGTCCCGCCGATTTGTCATACTCACAAGCGACCCCACCGCAAACGTAATTATCGTTCCCGCCAGCACGTACCAGGTCCACGCCAGCGAAGTCAGAAAGTGTATCGCCGTCATTCCAATTAATCCCGCGGCCATTCCTGTGATCGCTCCGCGCGCCGTTGCGCGCCGGTTCCACACCACCAGCAGAAAAGTCCCCAGCAAGCTTCCATACGTAATCGAAGCAATGGTGAGTCCGGCCACCAGCACGGGGCCCCAATGAATCATGCCAAACAATCCCAGCAGCACGCCCCAGAAAATCGTCCACTGGCGCGAACGCCGCACCTGCTTCGCTGCCCCCGCTTCCTCCGCGGCGGCCTTCCCGCGAATTCTCGAAAAATCAATCATGCTTGACGACGCCAGCGAATTGAGCGAGCCACTGGCATTCGACATGGCCACCGCAAAAATCGCCGCCAGCACGATTCCCACCAGCCCCACGGGCATTTGCGTGATGATGAATTCAGGGAACAGCCGGTCCGGGTCATGCTCCGGCACAGGAAACGGAATGTGCTGGCGGTAAACGTAAAGCATCACGCCAATCACCAGGAACAGCGCGAATTGAAAAAAAATAATTACGCCGCTCGCCAGCAGCGCTTTTTTGCTGTCGCCCTCCGAACGCGCTGCCAGCAACCGCTGCACCATGGTTTGATCCGTGCCATGGCTGGCCATCGTCAAAAACGTCCCGCCAATCACTCCGGACCAGAACGTGTAGCTTTGCGTCAGACTGAAATTAAAATTGAATATACGCAGCTTGTCTCCCGCAGCAGCCGCAGCATGCGTGACCCCTGCCCATCCAAGCGGAATCCTGTGCAGTAGCAGAAAGAACGCCGCAATCGATCCGGCTATGTATAGAAAGAATTGCATCACGTCCGTCCAAATCACCGCGCGCATGCCGCCTTCGAACGTATAGAACAGCGTAAGCAGCGTGATCACCGCAACAGATGCGCGATCGTTCAGCCCCATCGCCACGCTCACCACTTTTCCAATCGCCGCGAAGCGCACACCCTCCGCCAGCGCCCGCGTCACCACGAAAATGCTCGCCGCCGCCGACTTTGTCCGCGTCCCAAATCGTTTTTCCAGCAATTGGTACGCGGTATAAAATTCGCCGCGAAAATATTGCGGGATCAGCACGATGCACAGCACCACGCGCGCCACTAAATACCCGATCACCACCTGCAAAAACGCCATGTTCGTCGCGTAAGAGATTCCCGGTGTGCTGATGATCGTCAGCGTAGAAGTTTCCGTGGCGACAATCGAGCAAGCCAGCGCCCACCACGGCGCCGTGCGCCCTCCAAGGAAGTAATCGCGAATGGTGCGCTGTTTGCGTCCGTACCGCAGCCCAAAAAGCGTCACGCCGGCGAGGTACACCACGATGATGGTGAGGTCGATTATCCCGATGCGCATGGCGTTTGCACCCGCTCGCAGTGAACTCGCTGCTTCAGCGGAAGCCGCGCGATGCTATGCGCGTTATTCGAACCATGTCAACAACTCATCCTCGCCGGTGCAGCCCGCCCCGCGCGTCATCTTGCTACCCAAGCCGCCCTGCCGTGCTAAAATCGGCCATACATGAGCATCTTCCTCGGTTTCGACGCGGGCGGCACAAAGACAGATTGCGTCCTCATTGACAGCGCTGGCCGTTTGCTCGCGGAGACCCGCGGCGGCGGCGCGAATCCCATGCGCGCTGGATTCGCGCGAGCCTGCGATGTCCTCGGAGCCACTGCGCAGCAGGTGCTCGCCGAAGCGCATCGCGACGCGGATAACGTCCGCGCTATTTGTGCGGGAGTCGCCGGAGCGGGCCGCTCTCGCGTGGCGCGCCGCATCACTTCCTATCTCACGCGCGCATTTCCGAATGCATCGATTCGCGTCATCACAGACATCGAACTCGCCCTCAACGCTGCTGCCACGGAAGGCCCCGCCGTCGTCATCATCGCCGGCACCGGCTCCGCTGTTGGCGGACGCAGCGCCGCAGGACAAATCTTCCGCGCCGGGGGCTGGGGCCCGTGGATCGGTGACGACGGCAGCGCTTATGACATTGGCCGCCGCGCCGTCAAAGCCGCTCTGCGCGCTCGCGATGCTGTTGGGCCAGCCACCCTCCTCGGCGAAAAAATCCTGCTCGCTCAGGAAACTCACGACTGGCAAGTGGTCATCGGCCGTATCGCCAAACACCCGGACAGCGTTTTTCCACCGCTTTTTCCGCTCGTCGCCGAATCGGCAATCGCCGGCGATGCTGTCTCGCAGGAAATTCTTGCCTCCGCTGGAAAATCACTTGCGCATCTTGCCGCCAGCGTAATCGTGAATCTTGGTCTGCAAAATCAATCTTTTCTCGTCGCCAAGTCCGGAGGCGTTTTTTCCGTGGCTTCGCAGGTGGAATCCGTTCTTTCCGCTGAACTTTTGCGCGTTGCTCCCAACGCGCGCATCGAATCTCTTCGCATTATGCCCGCTCGCTCTGCCGCGGAACTTGCCCGCAAATCGCTTTCGGCCTCGGTCGCTCATGGCTCGTGATTCCGCTGCGCGCCGCGTCAACATGAAGTGGTACATCGTTATCGCCGGAGCGATTTTCTTCGTTCTTCTCGTCTATTCTTCCTTCCATCAAAGCGTCTTCCAGGTTGAGGCTTGCGTCGATTTTCGTGGACGCTCGCATTGCGCGCAGGCCTCCGGCCGCACTCAAGCTGCCGCCATCCGCAGCGCAGAGGAAATCGATTGCCAGCTCATCGCCGATGGCCGCGACGAAAACATTGCCTGTCTTGACCAGCAACCTTCCTCCGTGCGCAACATTCCCGCGAAATAGCGCCTGCTCTGGGTTCGCGCCCAATTTTCCGCCAAACTCCTGCTTCCCGAGTCCATCCGTGTAGAATGTATTGTGCGTCGCGTCGACGCTGGCAAAGGCATGGTCGTGGAGTTCACTGAGGTCACTCAGGAAGCCCGAATGGATTTGAATCACCTTATATGGAAGCTTGCTCACCCGTGATGCGCTGTGCGAATTGCGGCGCGGAACTCACAGCCGCCGTCTGCGAAAATTGTGGGCTGAATCGTGCCGAAGCAGGCCGCGCTATGCGCCGCAGCCTGGTAAACCGACTGGGAATTTTTCTCCTCGGCGCCATCGCGTTTTTTGTTCCGTGCTTTTTCTATCCGCCGCTCGAGCTCGACAGCATCCTCATTTTCTTCGGCGTTATTTTTTTCATCACCATCGCGCTCGCCATGTGGGCGGAGCGACGCTCGATTCGCCGCCAGGAAGTCGAATTGCTCAAGCACATTTTTCACAGCCTCGTGCTCGTCCCTTGGCTGCTCGGCGGATTCCTTTTCATTAATGGCGCCCTGGATCGCTCCGTTCCGCGCGATGTTGAATCCACCGTCGTCAGCCGCCTCGCCGTTCCAGGCATTCTGCCCGTCCATCAACTCATCGTCACTTCGTGGCGCGAAGGCCGCGCTGTCGAGCGCCTCGCCGTGTCTCGCCAGGATTTCGACCGCTTTCACGTCGGCGATCACATCGAAGTGCGGGTCAAAGAAGGCCTCGTCAGCATCCCCTGGGTCTTCGGCGTCTACAACGAATGATCCTCTGCAATCGTTTGCAGTTGCTTTTCTATCATCTAGCCTCTGGCTTCGAGCCACCAGGACTATTGTCATTCTAAGCGCACCGGCGAATCTCTTCCCTCAGACCTGTGGCCTTTTCGCGCAAGAATGAGCCATAGCACTCATGAATTTTCCTGAGGCACTCACCGCCCGCTTCCCGTTCCTCGAATCCTTCGAGGACGATTGGCAGCCCGTCGCCCTGTGGTCCTCCGCCGTCTGGCTGATTTTTTATCTGCTCTTTTTGTACCAGGCTTATCGCCATAGCGGCCCGCTGCTCATCCTCGACGTCGTGTTTGTTCCCATTCACGAAGGCGGCCATCTCCTTTTCCGCTTCTTCGGCCGGTGGATTTATATCGCCGGCGGCACATTCCTGCAGCTTTTCGTTCCTTTCGCGCTGGCGGTTTATTTCGCGTTTAAACGCCACGTGACCGGCGCCGCTTTTTGCGCTTTTTTCTTCTTCGAACAGTTTCTGCCCGTGGCCTCGTACATGGCCGACGCACGCGCGCAGCAGCTTCCGCTTCTCACTGTCGGAGACGGCAGCTACGTCATCCACGATTGGAATTATCTATTTTCGAGCCTCGGCCTTCTGAATCACGACACGCAAATCGCTGCCACCGTCCGCGCCCTCGGATGGCTCGGCATGTGCGCCACTGTCGCCTGGCTCCTCTACCGTTCCCGTTCTGCTTTCGTTCGAAACGCGCAAACAAATGCGTAAACTTCGCATTGTCATTCCGAGAGTGCCTGCGACCAGCATTCCACAAGGAATTTCCTTGCCTTTTCTTTCAACTTTCAACGATCAACTCTCGGCTGCACCTCCGTGAGATAATCAATGGCCATGAAGCGCCTTGTCGTTCTCGGCTCGGGTTTCGCCGGCATGCAAGCGGTCGTCGAACTCAACCGCCTCTTCCGCCACGCCGCCGATTACGAGATCCTGCTCATCAGCGACCAGAATTTCGTCCTGTTCACTCCGCTTCTGCCTCAAATCGCTTCCAGCCAGATTGATCCGCGCCACATCGCACAGGCCATTCGCGACGTGCGCGGCCGCCGCCGTTTTCGATTTCTTCGCAGCACCGTTCGCTCCGTCGATTTGCCCAGTCGCCGCATCGACACCGTCGCTGGCCCCATCACGTACGATTCCCTCGTCATCGCGCTCGGCAGCCGCACCAATTTCTTCAACACTCCCGGCGCGCGCGAACATACCTACGACTTCAAGACGCTCGAAGATTCCGTCGTTGTCCGCGAGCACATTCTCGACCTCTGTGAACACGCCGACCATGTCGCCGAACTCGCCGAGCGCCGCCGCTTGCTCAC
>DASYYQ010000034.1:0-24333 GCA_035933545.1 Candidatus Acidiferrales bacterium
AAACCTTTGAGCCTGCGGTTTGCGCCTGAGCGGGTAGATACAGAACGAGGAAAGCGGTAATCGCAAGAATCCTTTTCATTATTGGCTCGTCTCCTTGAGTTTTGTGCTGATATGCAGATTGTGAGGTGTCTTCGGGCTGCGGTGCGTAATTCTCAAGGGGCGTCGTGCTCGGATCGTAATCTGTACGAACGTACAGGGAGAGTGCGGACTTAATCTTCGACAGCGCGCCTAAGAATCTTTTGGAAGCGCGCTTTTTGTTTTTTCAAAGCATCGGGATCGTGGACTTCGGAGCCGTCTGTTCCTAGCCCACACGGACAATAGCTGTCAAAGAAGTCCGCGAGTTCCTCTGGAGATAACTTCTCGATTCCGAAACCCCATAAAGCCTCGAACATCGTCTGGTGATCCAGATCGCCTTTGAATGGCCGGAGAGGCCCCTTGCCGCATCGCAACTGTTCAAGGTCGCTTGCTGTTCGCAGAGTTCTGCGTCCAGCATCATAATCTTTTCGCGCTCGCCCTTCGGCATCTACTTTCGCTGGAATTTTGTGGCGCTGGAAGTGAATCCACTCTGCAATCCCTTGTTCATCTGAATCTGATTTGAATGCGGCATCACTGAAAATTATCTGCGCCGCGAAAGTGTTGGGCGTGGGTTGGACGGGGCCGGAATACTTCTCCATGATCTGCTGTGATCCGTTGTCAATTTTAGCCTCGATTTTCTCGATGAGTTCCTTCGGCGCGTTTGGCCCTAACTGATTCGTGGCTTCGATGCATTCTTTTAGAAGCGACGCCAGTTCAAAGATCGCGGGATGACACTTCGACACAATTGATTCGTGACGCTTTCTTGCGAGTCCTTCTAGCGTCTGGAGCAGCAGCTTCGGCTCGCTTCTTCTCATATTTGAGAAGCATATCACACGCTCGAAAAGAGTGTCCGGTTGTGGTGGAACCGGTGGTAGGGACGCGAAAAAGAATTTGGCGTCCTTGGAGAATGTTTCGCTTCTCTGGCAGTCTGGCCGCGTTATGGCGAAACATAAGCTCAACAGAATCGAGCAAGCACGCGGTCTCCGCAAGGCGCTCCGGTCGCGAAAAACTCCACCGTGGCTTAAGCCTGCCATTCGCCGCTACTTGCGGAAGATCGAGCAGAAGCACGGAAGATGAGTTTCGGGGCCGCTGAAAACCAAAGTGCGGGCAACGACTTGCTGACGGGCTTTGTCGCCCCGCGACGGCGTACGGCTCGGCGGCTCCGAAAGTTTTTGCCGAATTCGGTTCCGGTTTTCCTGAGCCGGTGCCGGATAAAAAAAACGCCCGTCCGACCGAGCGCGCGTTCTTTGCGCGCGAGGGAGTTGAGGCCGCAGTCCGAGGCCAGTGCAAACGCCGGTGCAATTCCGGCGTAGCGGTTAAGCGGACAGGGTGGCAAGAGCGCCGCTGGAAACGGATAACGCTCCCCATTCTTGATTCCACAGGGTGTCTCTACGGGACGGAAAAAAGCGATGAGCGTAAAAGCACAACCGGCGCAGATTCAATTTGTTGACGGGAGGCTCAGTGTCGAATATCCCGACCGCCGTGTCGCGCCGCGAAAATGCGACCGCACAGGGATGCTTCGCGTGTTTTGTCCGTGCGCTCCATGCCGCGTGTTGCGCAGAAAAAAGCATCGTGCTGATTGCCGCTGCTATCTCTGCTTCTCCGACCGCATGGGAAAATTCGTGGATGATTTGGGCCGCGAGACGCAAGCAGGCCATTGGCTCTGGTTCCTGACACTTACTTTTCGTACAAAGAATTTTCCGTGGCAGCAGGGCTTTCCGATGGAGCAGCCGAAACCGAACGCAGATTTTGTCGAAAACTTTTTTAATCGAATGCTGCGCTGGATCGGACAGGAAGTGCATTGTCCCGTGGAATTTTTTGTTGCGCATCAATTCGGCGAGCTAAACGGGCGAATCCATCTTCACTGCGGGCTTTCGTGGCAGAATTTGTTCGATTATCGCTGGAAAGATTTACAAGCGATGCTGTGGAACGGTGCCGGTTTCAATCGCATTTTGCCGTGGGAGCAAGATGCCGGATATTACATCGCCCGCTACATCGGGCGCGACGCGCATCGCGCGAATTGGCGTTGGAATGTCGGCATGAATTCTGCGCCCGTGCGATTGCTGCAACCGATTGGCCGCAACGTCATTGCTGCTTCGCCGGTACCGGATGATTCTAGCCGCGAATACCGGCGCACAATGGGAGCGTGGCACAGATGAGCGCCGCTGCGCATCAGCAATCTTTTCCCGCTGCGCCGTCAGATCAGAGTGCGTCTGTACTCGAACGCTGCTTTTCACCTGAACAGATTGCGGAATTGTGGGCGCTGAGTCCTGACACCGTGCGCCGGATATTCGAGCATGAAAGCGGAGTGCTCGTAATTGAACGTCCGCGCATTCGCGGCAAACGGCGCTATCGCACGCTGCGAATCCCCGAATCAGTTGCGCAGCGGGTGTATCATCGGCTCTCTTTGAAAGGCAGGCCGACATGCTGACAATTTTCCGGCGTCACAAAAAACATTGCGCGCATCGCAGCGAAGGGCGCAGCTACCGGCGCTGCCAGTGTCCGATTGCGATAGAGGGATTCGCTGGCGAAAAATATATTCGCGCTTCGCTTAAAACGCGGGACTGGAATCGCGCCACTGATATAGCACGCCAGTGGGACGCGGACGGCCAGCGCGCCGGACAAGCGCAGCCGGTGAGCGTCCGAGAAGCAGCGGAAAGGTTTCTCGCCGATACGCGGGCGCGGAATCTTGCCGAGTCCACCATCCGAAAGTACGAATTCCTTTTTGCGCGACTGCAAGGTTTCGCTGAGCGCGGCGGGTATGAGTTACTGCGCGATGTGGATGTGGACGCACTCTCCCGCTTTCGCGGTGAATGGAAACACGGCCCGCGAACGAGTCAGAAAAATCTGGAGCGGTTGCGAGCGTTCTTTCGCTTCTGCCAAGCGCGCCGTTGGATTGCCGACAATCCTGCTAGCCACCTGAAAGCGCCAAAAATTCCGGTGCTGCCTACGCTGCCCTTCACGCGCGACGAAATGCTGAAAATCCTTGCGGCGGCTGACGCGCATCGTACGGAAGTGCGGCGGGGTGAAGGGAAGCTCAACGCAATCAGGTTGCGTTCGCTGATTTTGCTCATGCGATATTCCGGCCTGAGAATTGGGGACGCGGTTTCTCTTTCGATGGATCGTCTCATGGGCGACATGCTTTTTTTGTACACCGCGAAAACAGGTACGCCGGTGCGCGTGACACTTCCCGAATTTGTCGCCGATGCGCTGCGCAAAACTCCGCCCATGAATGATCGTTTTTGGTTTCGCACGGTGGAAGCGAAGCTCTCCACATGGACGGGAAAATGGCGGTTGCGAATGTCGCGTCTGTTTCAAAAAGCCGGAGTCATCGGCGGGCACGCGCATCGTTTCCGCGACACCTTCGCCGTGGAGCTACTACTGGCTGGCGTGCCGCTGGAACGTATCAGCGCGCTCTTGGGACATCAAAGTTTGCGGGTGACGGAGAAGCATTATGCCCCGTGGGTTCATGCGCGACAGGAGCAGCTAGAGGCCGATGTGCGGCGCGCACACGCCAGCGATCCGTTGGTCTTAATGCAATCGAACCACACGCGGGACACACGCGGAGAAAGCGAGCGCCCGAATTGATTTGTTTTCATTGCGATAAAATGGAGGCGCGGGTGGGAATCGAACCCACGTATAAAGGTTTTGCAGACCTCTCCCTTACCACTTGGGTACCGCGCCGGAGAACTCAAATAGTATAGCCAAGTTGCGGAAGCGCAACCACAGAATTGCGCCTCGCGTGGCGATTCTTACGCAGTCGATATCAACCGACATCAGCAGATGGCCGTTTCTCTAGTTTGAGTGCGATCTTCCTCGGGGACTGAAAATCTTCCTGGCGGCTTGTCCGCGAAACATCATTTTGACTTCCCGAAGAACGCCAGAGCGGCCTGTCCATTCGTACAGGTGCGCTTCGCACTGGTACAGTTATTCGGATGGACAAGCGCAATGCGGTTGACCCAAAAGCCGTCGCCACTGTTGCTATCATCAGTGAGCAATCGACCATCCAGCACGCGCCGTTGTGAAGTGGAGGAGCCGCAGTGAAGAAAACACTTGTTTCCCGAATCCTGGAGATCAACAAAGAGCTTTGGTTGATCCTTTCCATCATCCTGTTTGCGGCAGTGATCAATTTCTTCGTGTCGGGCCAGCGGCTGGTCCTGACGTTCTACAACCTGCCGACGCTTTTTGCCGCTTATTATTTTGGCAGAGCGCGCGCCGTGCAAACGGCGGTCGCCTCCATTCTGATCGTTTCATGGCTCAACATAATGAATCCTGTAGCCCTCGCCGCAGGCCTGGGAGTGAGCCTGCGGCATTTGATTGGCTGGGCGGATGTCTCTATCTGGGGCGGCTTCCTGATAATCACGGCGTACGCAATGGGCACACTCTACGAAGTGAAAGAGCGCGGCATGCTCGAACTGCGTGAAACTTATTTCGGCGTTTTGCAAATCCTCTGCCAGGTGATTTCCAACGATAAGTACACGCAGAACCACTCCTATCGCGTTTCCGTTTATGCAGCCCGACTGGCCTCGGAGATGGGTTTGCCCGAAGACCAAATTGAGGATGTGCGCGCCGCCGCATTGCTGCACGACATTGGCAAACTCGAAGTCAGCCGCACCATTCTCTACAAATCGGCGCGTCTTTCGGAAGAGGAAATTACCGAGGTGCAGGCGCATCTGCCGCGCGGAGTCGAATCGCTCAGACCGGTGGCTGTTGGCGGGACTTTGCGCCGCGTGCTGCCGATTATTCTGGCGCACCACGACAAATTCGACGGTTCCGGATATCACACGACCAAAGGTGAAGACATTCCCATCGAAGCCCGCATCATCACCGTCGCGGACGTTTACGACGCGATGGTAAGCGATCGCCCTTATCGCAAAGCGATGTCGCCCTTCGAAGCGCGCGACATCATCTCCAAGGGCGCGGGCACCGATTTTGATCCCAAAGTGGTGGCCGCATTCGAGTCTGCGTTCCGTGGCGGCCGTATGGAAGTACCGGAAGTGCTGGTCTAATTTTTCGGCTAAAGTTGAGCTTCCCGCAGAAACCGCGCCGCCTCTTCCGGCGGCGTGGGATTGATGTAGAATCCCGTTCCCCACTCGAATCCAGCCACGCGCGTGAGCTTGGGCATCACTTCCAAATGCCAGTGATAATGGTCGTTTATCTCTTCGCCGATGGGCGATGTATGAACCACGTAATTATACGCCGGACAGTTCAGCACCGCGTCGAGACGCGCCAGGAAATCTCGCATCAACTTCGCCAGGCTCGCGTAAATGGGGCTGGACTGATTCTCGAACGAAGAGCTGTGATGCCTTGGCAGAATCCAGGTTTCAAACGGAAAACGCGGCGCGTAGGGCGCAAGCGCGATGAACATTTCATTTTCCAAAATCACGCTCGTGCCGGTCTCTATCTCCTGACGGATGACATCGCAGAAAATGCAGCGCTCTTTCACGTCGAAATAACGCTTCGAGTTGTCCACTTCTTCGCGAACCCGCTTGGGAACGATAGGCAGTGCAATTAGCTGCGAATGAGTATGCTCAAGGGAAGCTCCAGCGGCTTCGCCGTGGTTCTTAAACAACAGAATGTAGCGAAACCGTTTATCATTCTTCAGGTCCAGCATGCGGTCCCGATAGGCCCACAGAACTTCCTCGATGGACTTTTCCGGAAGGGACGCCAGCGTGCTTTGATGATCCGGAGTTTCTATGATTACCTCATGAGCGCCAATTCCATTCATGCGGTCAAAAAGGCCTTCGCCCTGACGGTCGAGATTTCCTTCAATCCCAAGGGCCGGAAATTTGTTGGGGACTACGCGCACGCTCCATCCCGGGGTGTCCCTGCCGCTCCCGTTGCGTCCGAACGCCAGTATTTCCGGCGGAGTGCGAGTCTCGTTACCCGGGCAAAACGGGCAAAACGAACTGCCCTTCATCTGCACGCCTTCACGGGCAAAATCCGATGGCCGTTTTCCGCGGTCGGTGGAAATAATCACCCACCGGCCGGTGATTGGATCCTTACGTAGGTCGGGCAATCTTTTCTCCTTCGCCAGCTTCCTGAGAAATTTAGAACAATCCTATTTTATCCTGCGCGTCCAGCCCGCATTCAAAAAGACGCACAGGGACCGCGTAGAACGGCGCTATAAATTTGCCGCGAATGCATTTTTGTGCAGACGAACCTGCGGCGCGCTGCCAGAGCGGCTTTCAATGGCGACCACATCGAAGCGCCAGGCCGCACCTGTGATTCTGCGTTCCGACAAAAATCGCCGCGCCATGCGCTCCACATGAAAGCGTTTCTCGGCAGTGACCGCTTCTTCTGGCTGGCCTGGCCTTTCTTTGCTCCCGCTGCGTGTTTTCACTTCGACAAACGCCAGGACGTCACCATCGTATCCCACCAGATCGATTTCCGCTTTGTCGCCCGCAACACGATAGTTGCGCGCCACAAAAATGTATCCATGACGCCGCAAATACCAATAGGCATAAGTCTCGCCGGCAATCCCATGACGCCGCGCGCGTTCTTTACCCGATTCGCCATCCTTTGCGGCTGCCAGGCCGCGGCGCGACGCCAGCCGCAAAAATCCGAAAATTGCGCGTGAGACGACCGGCACTATTTCACAACCTCGAGCTCAAACTCCATTACTTTTCCCCGGACCAAATAGCACAAATAAAATTCCCAGAACCGCCGGAAGCGCGGCGAATGGTTCACCAGAAACTCAAATCCGAGATAGCGCCACACCTGCAGCAAGCGCACGCGCAAACGCCGCTGGCGGAGCCGCGCGCGGGTATACCACGAAGCCTCCCCATGCAGCCCTTCGGGATAAAAATACCAGAAGGAAAAACTGCTCAGGTGCCAGCGGTGCGTCGGATCGCAAAATGAGCTGAAATCCGTATAGTGCGGGGTGACCACGAAAATGGTGCCGCCGGCGCGGGTCACGCGGTGAAATTCCTCGATGGTGCGAATTACATTCTCCACGTGTTCGATTAAATGAACCGCGCGTACTTCATCAAACGCACTATCACAAAACGGCAGCGCGCCTCGATCCAGATCGCAAAGAACGTCGGCGGCGGTGTTCGCGTTCATATCGATGCCAATCGAGCCCGGATATTTTCGCGGGCCGCAGCCAACATCCAAAATGCGCAATCTCCCTCCGAAAAAGCCGGTGTTTGCTTAACGCGAACGCTGCACTTCGCCGATGCATTCTCCCAGCTTGCGCACAGCATATTCCGCCTGTTCTTCGTCAATGACAAGCGGCGGCGCCAGCCGGATGGTGTTTTCGCCGGCCCCGAGAATGAGCAGGCCCTTAAGGAACGCCTGATCCACAATTCGATTGCGCAGAGCGGGCGCTCGCTCTTTGGTCTTTTTGTCCTGCACAATTTCCACGCCGATCATCAGGCCTTTCCCACGAACATCGCCGACAATTCGATATTTCTCAGGCCAATCCGCGATTCGACGTAGAATGAACTCACCCATCTTCCGCGCATTTTCCATATATTTTTTCTCGATCAGATCAATCGTCGCCAGCGATGCCGCCACGCACACGGGATTCCCTCCAAAAGTGGACGCATGCGCACCCGGTTCCCACTTCATGATGCTTGCGCGCGCAATCATCGCGCCCAGAGGCATTCCTGAAGCGATTCCTTTAGCCACACAGATAATATCTGGGTCGATGTTTGAATGTTCGCTGGCCCACCACTTGCCGGTGCGGCCCATCCCGCATTGCACTTCGTCGGCGACCAGCAGAATTTCGTACTGCCGGCAGATGCGCTGCAACTCCCGCAAGAACGAAGCCGGCGCAGACACGTAGCCGCCTTCACCTTGAATTGGCTCGATGACGATCGCGGCCACGTCCGCCGGATCCGCCAGGCGATGAAACACTTGATTCTCCAGGAAGTCGAGGCATTGCGCCGTGCATTCGTCCGCATTCTGCCCGAGCGTCCGGTACGTATCCGGATACGGCATGTGAACCACTCCGCCCAGAAGCGGCCCAAATCCCTTGCGCTGCACCGCTTTGCTTGCCGTAAGGGAAAGCGAGCCCATAGTGCGCCCGTGAAAGCATCCGTAAAACGCGATGAATTTGTCTCGCTTGGTGTAGTAGCGCGCCAGCTTCATTGCCGCTTCCACCGCCTCGGTCCCGGAGTTTCCAAAGTAAACGCGTTTCGGATCCTTTCCCGGCGCAATCCCGGCAAGCTTCTCCGCAAGCTGGACCATGTTTTCGTAATAAAAATCCGTGCCGGACATGTGAATTAGCTCGCCGGCTTGCTTCTGAATTGCCGCGACCACGTCCGGATGACAATGGCCTGTAGCGACCACCGCGATTCCAGCCGCAAAATCGAGGAAACGATTGCCATCAACATCCTCGATCACCGCGCCGCGCCCGGTCTTCGCCACCAGTGGATAGCTGCGCGTATACGACGGAGAAACGAACTTGCTGTCCAGCCCAACCAGCTTCTTCGCCTTCGGCCCCGGCAGAGGACCAGTCAGGCGCGGAAGTTTCCAATCATTTGCTTTCTTCATACCTTCCTCCCGTAATGGATTTTTTGCGCCACGAATGCAGCGCGGCCATGCTGTGTGAAAGAGGAAGGAGCTTAATCTACGCCGAAAAGGCTAGGACGCTGGTGCGAGGGCAAACTGTTCCAGCAAAGCGCATTCTGAAATTGCGAAGTCATTTCTTTTTCCAGCGCACCGCGCCATCACGACTATCTTCGAGAAGGATACCACGTTGCGCAAGCTCCTGGCGGATTTCGTCCGCGCGCTTAAAATTGCGCTGCTTCCGGGCCTCCTGCCGCTCGGCGACCAACACATCGATCTGCTGCGGCGGGATTTCTTCGCTGCTGGACCCAAATCCGAGAGCGCGCAGTTTCGCATCATCGTTGTCTTCGAGAATGGCGAAAATCCGCTCAAATTTCTTCATTGCCGCGAGAACGTGTGGCGCATCCTGCTGGCGGAATTCGCCGCGATCAATCGTCGTGTTCACGTCGCGCACTAAATCGAAAATCGCCGCCAAGGCCACCGCGGTATTCAAATCGTCCGCCAGACCGGCCTCAAAGTCTGCGATCGCCTTTTCGGCGCGCACCGCCATTCCCGGATTCGCGCCCGCTGCGAATTTCCCTTCTTTCAACCGCGCCACAAAATTTCGCTGCCGCTCGACCGAACTTGCCGCCTGCTGAATGCTATCCGCCGTGAAATTGAGCTGCCGCCGATACGGCACCGAAGCGAGCAGATAGCGCACGGTGGAAGGCTTATGCCCCTTCTTGAACAAATCGCGCAGCGTATAAAAATTCCCCAGCGACTTCGACATTTTCTCGCCGTCGATAATCAAATGCTCGGCGTGCAGCCAGTAGCGGACAAACGGACGGCCGGTAGCCGCTTCGCTCTGCGCGATTTCATTTTCGTGATGCGGGAACTCGAGATCAACGCCGCCCGTGTGAATATCGAGTGTCTCGCCCAGGTACCTCATGGACATCGCCGAGCATTCGATGTGCCAGCCCGGCCGCCCCCGACCAATTTCCGTTTCCCAGAAGTATTCTCCCGGCTTGGGCGCCTTCCACAGCGCAAAATCGCGCGCATCCGCCTTCTCGTAACGGTCCACTTCGACGCGCGCGCCCGCCTGAATCCCGCTCAGATCAACTTTGGAAAGTTTCCCGTACGCCGGAAATCCCGCGATGCGGTAATAAATAGAGCCGTCGCTGCGATACGTCAGGCCCTTCGCTTCGAGCCGCTGAATTAGTTTCACCATGTCGCCGATGTGATCGGTCGCGCGCACCAAATGCTCGGGAGTTTCGCAGCTCAGCGCGCGCATATCTTCTTTGAACGCCTCGATGTATTTCGCGGTGTAATCGAAAATGCTGATTCCCTGCTCTGCCGCGTTCTGAATGATGCGATCGTCCACGTCCGTCAAATTCATGACGTGCAGCATACGAAATCCGCGCGATTCCAAAAAACGCCGCAAAATATCCTGAAAAATAAACGTGCGGTAATTTCCGATATGCGCGTAATCGTAAACTGTCGGCCCGCAGGTGTACATGCGCACTTCGCCCGGATGCAGCGGCGTGAAAACTTCTTTGCGGTTCGTCAGCGTGTTTTCGAGCAGTATTTCGCCCATGCCGTCGCGCTTTCCCCTAATAATTATGTGCGTGCTGATGTGATGCTGGCTTTGTTTAGCGTGTTAATAGAGCTCGCCGTCCATGAAGGGCCATTCTAGCCGAGCGACATATGGCTCCGCAAACGCATCCTCCGGCCTTGTGGTGAAGCTATTGAGGCGCGAGCGTGACATCGCGCGTGATTACCGTGACGTCGCCGCTCTGAAACGGTGTCCCACTTTTTGGACGCGCGCCGCGCAACATCATTCCCTGCGGCGGCAAGCCATAGCTTTGGTCCAAAAGCAGCGCCGAGACGGATTTTGTGCCGGGTAACAGAAATTTCACTTCGATTCCCTCCGCCGGCGCATCCACATCCTCGTAAATTCTCCATCCGCGGGTGTATGCGAGCAGCCTGCTGCCAATCTCTGGAACGGAGCGCCCATTGATTGTTACCGAGCGTGGATGGTTAGCCGGCGCGAAGGCCAGCGCAATCACCGGCGCGCCGCGCGGAGACTTCAACAACACGTCATAGCTCGATTGGCCCTGCGCCGCAGCAACCTTCTGAACGGTCATCGTTGGCGTCGGCAAATTCAGCGCCGGCGCAGTCGCTGCAAACGGCCTGATCGCATCCCATGGAAAGATTCGTCTTCGTGCCCGCGCAAACGGGGCCCGACTCCTTAGTCGCGGCGGCAATTGTCGCGCATGCGTATAAATCAGCCACTGTGATTTGCCGGTGTTCGCGTCTTGGAGGTACTCGGCGTTCATCCCTTCCGGTGACGCCTGAGAAAATGGCGGCACGAACAGCGCTGCCGTAGTTGCAATCGCTGCGACCGCAAATGCGACCGCAGGAAACGCCCAACGTTTGAGTCCAGAAACCGTTCCGGCCAGTGGCACAAGCGGCGCAGCGATCAGTGCGACGCACACGGTGATTCCAATCAGAAATGCTCCCCCCAACGCGCTATACAGAAACCACGCCGAATAGACGCCCACAATTGCAGTAACAAACGCCGGAACCACCACGGCAATCGTGCCAGCGCTTCTGGCATCGAGTCTCATAAACACAATTGCCAAGCCACAAATTCCTGCTGTCAGAGCGGAAACGACAAATACATAACTGAGGCCAGGCGCGAAAATCCCCAGCGCCAGCGCGACGATGCTCCACCAAATCCAGGTCCCGCTCCACATTCCCCAGAATCCCGCGCGCCGTCCGAGCACAACTGCAATTAGCGCGACAGCTCCAAATCCCAGTGCCCACACGGCAAAAAGCATCGGTGCCGGATGCGCCACCCAATTCGCGGGCGTCGCGCCGGCTACGCGCAGGAAAAATTGCAGGGCCGCTCCGAAAATCGCTCCAATAATCAGAATCAGCGGCCAGGCCGCCAGCGCCAGCGCAAATTCTCTGATCCGCATTTGTCTGCGCCGCGCCAACATTGCAATCTCGAAAAGCAACAACACCAGCGCCAGCAGCGCGAATCCCACAGTCCAACGCGCCGGCCACCAAATCATCCTCCAGCCAAACACATCCGCGTAAACCGCCTCCGACGGCGCGCCGAAATTCAAATCGGAATCAGCGAGCGCACGCACCGCCTCCAGCCCATCCTCGCCTTCGTTTTGAATGCTCGCCACGCTGGCATTGACGACGTTATCGAGCGGCGTGTGGTAATGCGCAACGCCATCGATGAACGCAAAATTCAATCCTTGATATCCGGCATGTTTGAACACCGTGAAATCCGTATCGTTCGGCAAGCTTTTGTAAACCGTGTACGAAAGCGAATTCGCGTTGGGATGCCGCACCGCCTTCGCATACACACGCAACACCCATTCATTTGCGTTGCCCGTTTCAAACATGGTGACCGGTCCGGAAGTCCCGCGATTGTCCATATTCACGACGGCGCGTACATCTTTCGCCCACGGATCATCCTGAACAAACGCGGCTGCGCCGAGCAATCCGGCCTCTTCGCCTTCGTCCATCAAAAAAATGACGGAATGCCGCAGCGGCGGAGATGCCTTCAGCGCCCGCGCTATTTCCAGCTCGGAAACGATTCCCGCTCCATCGTCGGAAGCGCCCGGACCGGCGGGAACAGAATCGTAGTGTGCCGCTAGCATCACTGCAGGACCCGCTTCGCGCCCGTCGAGCCGCGCCAGAATATTTTTAACGTCCGCGCATCGCCCTTCTTCGCATGCGAAGCTCTCCTGCACGCGCGGCTGATAACCCAATTGCTTCAATTGCGCGAGGATCCCGTCGCGAACCACCGCGTCCGCCGCGCTGCCCACCGGATGCGGCGCGCCGTTGCCGACAAGTTGCCGCAAAATATTTTTCGCGCGCACACCTGAAAATTCATCAGCAGGAGCGTTCGCCGGCTTCGCGGCGGGCGGGCGCGTGCGCAGCGCCGTAACACAAATCACCAGCGCGTAAAGTGCCAGCGCCACGGCGAACGCGCGTCCGCCCAGATTTTCATCCGTCATATTCACGTATCTCCATCGACCGCAATCGATGCCAATGAATGCGCGCCATCCTAGTTCCAGCCGCTAAACCAAGTCAACAAAGCCTTCCTGGCGCTGCGTTTCGCATTTCCCGTTGACGAAGCGCCTCCCGCTCAATAGATTGTCCAATTCACGAGGAGCCAGCCATGAACGTCCGCCGCACAGCGATTCGTTTCGCCATTTTGTCGTTTGTTTTGCTTTTCATTTGCGCACTCAGCGCGCCAGCGGCCCTTGCAGCTCCGCGCCTGATGGCGGATTCCTCTTCGAAAATTCTCACGCCCCAGCAAGCGCTGAATCTTCGCCGAATTGCTGACCTTCGTTTCTCGCCGGACGGCACGCGTCTCGCATTCACTGTGCTTGAGCCGCCCAAAGGAACCGAGAATCCGGCGCATATTTGGGTTCTGAACATTTCCACGAAGCAGGCGCGCCAGTACACGTACTCCGGCAAATCCGAAAATTCTCCACGCTGGTCGCCCGATAGCAAATTCCTCGCCTTTCTCTCCAATCGCGACGGCAATCGTCAGATCTATCTCGCTCCGTCCAATGGCGGCGACGCCTACGCCATCACGCAAGGCAAACGCGACATCAGGGCATTCGAATGGTCGCCCGATGGCAAGCAAATAGCTTTCCTCGCTCCGGACGAGCCGACCGCAGCCGAGCTGAAAAAGAAAGCAGACAAAGACGACGCCATCGTCGTCGACAAAGATGCCAAGCACACTCGCGTTTGGATTCTCGACGTGGCAACTAAGAAAACGCGCGCCATTACTGACGAACACTGGGAAGTGCGCGAACTCGCCTGGATTCCCAGCGGCGACCGACTCATCATTTCCGCAACCGATCATCCAGAATCGGACAATGATACCGATCGCATTTTTTCATTGGATCTCTCGAGCGGCCAGATGTCCCAGCTCGTCGCGCCCAAAGGGCCGTTTGGCGATATTCGCGTCTCGCCCGACGGAAAAGAATTTGCCTACATGGGCGCTCGCGTGGACGGCCCTGAACCGCACGACATTTACGTTCATTCGACCGGTGCGCAGGCCACCGGTGCAAGCCGCAATCTCACCGCCGCAAGTATCGACCGCGCCATGAACGGCATCGAGTGGCGTCCCGACGGCAGCTTAATGGCCGTTGCCCAAACCGGATTCAAAACCACTCTGTATTCCATCGCGGCCGACGGCCATGCCACAGCAGTCGAAAACGTCGCGCCGAATCCGCGCGCCTACGCCATTTCTTCATCCGGCGCGCTCGCCTTCGTCGGCGGATCCGCCACCGAGCCTTCCGAAATTTATCTCGCCAATGCCGGCGCCGCTCCCGCCGAGCGCGTGACGAACCTCAACTCGAGCTGGAATTCCATCGCTCTCGCCAAGCCGGAATTTTTCCATTACAAAAGCTTCGACGGGCTGCCCATCGAAGGTGAACTGCTCAAGCCGCTCAACTACGGCGGCCTTTCGCGCGTGCCACTGATTGTTTTGGTTCATGGCGGTCCAACCGGCGCGTGGTCCGACTCGATTGACACTTGGGGCCAGTTGCTCGCCGCGCGCGGCTTCGCGATTGCCTATTTCAATATTCGCGGCTCGACCGGCTACGGCGAGAAATTCATGGAGATGAACCGCGCCGACTGGGGCGGCGCCGATTTTCGCGACGTCATGGCCGGCGTGGATTATTTGATCGCGCAGGGAATCGCCGATCCCAATAAACTGGGCATTGGCGGATGGTCTTACGGCGGCTACATGTCTGAATGGGCCATCACGCAGACAGACCGTTTCAAATGCGCGGTCTCCGGCGCTGGCATGGTTGATTTAATCGCTGAATTCGATACCGAACGCGGTCCATCCTACGACAAATGGTTCTGGGGTTTGCCTTACGATCATCCCGAAGGCTTCCTGAACCATTCTCCATTCATGTACCTCAAACATGCCCACACGCCCATTTTGATTCTGCAGGGCATCGCCGATACTACCGATCCCCTCGGCCAGAGCACCGGCCTTTATCGCGGACTGAAATTCTACGGAGACAAAGCGGAACTCGTCGAATATCCGCGCGAAAATCACGGCTTTCACGAAGAAAAACACGAACTCGACCGGCTCAACCGCATCATCGCCTGGTACGAAAAGTATCTGAAATAGTCAGGCGATTGACCGGCTTGCGGTGACCGCGTGCTTGACGCACAGCACGTTCAGCGGCGAAACTGAGCAGTGAACGGGGAGGACTCCACAAAATGGCAACGCCTGCGACCATCGGACGCCCGGAGCAAAATGAAGCTGCGCCGTATTATTTCACTTACATCAATCAGGTCGATGGTGACGACATTCTTCACATTATCGAGGTGCAACTCGACGAAACGCTGGCCTTTTGTTCGCGAATTCCAGAAGAGAAATCGCTGTATCGTTACGCGCCGGAAAAATGGAGCATCCGCCAGGTCCTCAACCATCTTACCGACACGGAAAGATCATTCGCGTTTCGCGTGCTGTGGTTCGCGCGCGGCTTCGACGCTCCCTTGCCGAGCTATGACCAGAACATCGCCGCAGCCAGCGCCGACGCCGACAAAATTCCCTGGGCCGCGCATATCGAGGAGTTCCGATGCGTCCGCCTGGCAACAATTTCGCTTTTCGCCAACATGCCGGCGGACGCCTGGAACCGCAGCGGAATCGCCAGCGAAAAACGCTTCACGGTGCGCGCCCTCGCTTACATTATTGCCGGTCACGTAACCCACCATCTCAAGATCCTCGGCGAACGCTACATGCCGGAAACGCGATAGAACTTCCGCCATTGCTGTGAATGGCAAAAAGCCGGCCGCCCTGATTTTCAGCAGTTTCCGGCGCGCACATTCCAGTTGCAAAGTCTTTACACGCCTTCTGCCCCATGCTATCTTCCCTTCCATTACCGCCGATCCGAAGCGCCAGGCGGCTGGGCACGCGTACGCGACCCGCCACATTTTTGTCTCGAAACCCCGCTCTCGACACTATAAATTTAGGCTGACTCGCGCGCGAGCTGTACCAGCGCGGGTATTCCAAGGAGTAGCGTGCTCAAACTTCGCAAAGTCGAACTTCTGGGCTTCAAATCTTTCTGCGAGAAGACCAACATCGTCTTCAGCGGCAGCGGAGTCACCTGCATCATCGGCCCCAACGGCTGCGGCAAATCCAACGTGGTAGACGCCGTCTCCTGGGTCCTCGGCGAACAGAGCCACAAAATGCTTCGCGCCGAACGCATGTCCGATTGCATTTTCAATGGCACCGCCAAGCGCCCGCCCATGGGCATTTCTGAAGTTTCGCTTACGCTCGTTGACCCGGAACTCGCCGAAGCCGCCGAAAAAGTTCTCGGGGACGAAACTTCCGATTCAACTCTGGCGCCCGCATTCATCAGCGACAATTCCGCTGATGCGCAGCTGGAATCCTTCGCCGATTCAAGCTCGTCCGCCACCGATGCCGCCGCAAATGAAGACCACGCTGGCGAAATAGAAAAACCGGCCGAAAAATCCGGCAAGCCCTGGAAAAAACGCGGCGCCGATAAGCCCGCCGTCACCCTTAAGCCTGGCGAAGTGGTCGTTGGCCGCCGCCTTTACCGTTCCGGCCAAAGCGAATATCTCATCAACGGTCGCGTCGCCCGCCTTCGCGATGTTCAGGAACTTTTCATGGGCATGGGCCTCGGCCCAGATTCCTACGCCATCATCGAGCAGGGGCGCATCGGCCAAATCCTCAATTCGCGGCCCATGGATCGCCGCGCGCTCATCGAAGAAGCCGCCGGCATTACTGTTTACAAAACCAAGCGCCGCCTCGCCGAAGCCAAGCTCGAAGCCGCGAAAGTCAATCTATCGCGCGTCAACGACATTCTCGTCGAAGTCGAGAAGCAACTCGCCTCTTTGAAACGTCAGGCTTCCAAGGCCCGCCGCTATGCCGAATTGCGCGACGAAATGCGCGGCCTCATGCGCAGCGTCCTCGCCAGCAAAGCGCGCCATCTCGAAATCGAGGCTGAACGCCTCGAATCCGCGCTTAGTGAGCTCGTCGCCGGCGAATCCGCCGAATCCGCCGCCATTCACGAGCTGGAGGCCGAGCAGGAGCGCCTGGACATTCGCAACTACGAACTCGAAGGCGAGCTGCGCCAGCTTCACAATTTGCTGAATCAAGCCGCGCTCGAACTGGATCGCGCCGAGAACCGCATCGCCTTCAATCGCGAGCAGGAAGCGCAAGTCGCCTCGCGTATTTCGCAGTTGGCCTCGGAAATTGCCCAGGCCGAAGACCAGGCAATGCAGGTCGAATTGCACCTCGCAGATCATCGTGAAGGCGCTTCGAAATTGCGCGCCGAATCTTCGCGGCTCGATTCGCATTTGCAGGATTTCGCCCGCCAGCTTGAGGCCGCCGCAACCGAGCAGATTTCCCTGGATCAGCTCATCGCCAGCCTGCGCGACGCCGCTTCCCGCAGCGGCGAAGATTCCGTCCGCGCGCAGGTCGAATCCCTACAGGCCGAAGACCTCGTCGCGCGCATCACCGCCGAGCATGCCCAGCGCGAAGAAGTGCGCGCCCGCTTCGAGCAGGAGTCCCAGGAAAAATCCGCTCAGGTTCATACCGCGCAAACTCATCATCAGCAGGCCGAAGCGGCTGCGCTCGATCTCGCCGGCCAAGTTCGCGACGCGCAGCAATCGCTCGCCGGACTTCGTGCCTCCCATCAACAAGCCGCGCAGCGCCACGAGACAACTCGCGAAGAGCTTGCCGCCGCGCGCGCCCGTCGCGGCTCACTCGAGCAAATTCTCAATGAACGCGCCTACACGGCCGAAGCCGTGCAAAAACTTTTCTCCGCCAGCGCTGGCAGCGAAGCGCGCGGTTTTCGCGCCGTCGGCGTCCTCGCCGATTACGCCGAAGTCGAGGAGCAATACGAAGGCGCTGTCGAACAATTCCTTCGCGACGAATTGGAATACGTCGTGGTGGAAACTTTCGACCACGCTCGCGCCGGCATCGCCCTTCTCCGCGAAGAAATGGGCGGCCGCGCCACATTTTTCGTCGACTCCCTGCGCCATTTGAAATACGAGCCAAGGGCCAGCGCCCCCGCCCTTGCTTCCTCCGGAGTCGTGTCGCGCCTCGACAATCTGGTCGACTTCCGTGAACCTCTCGGCCCTGCGGCAAAGAATTTTCTCTCGAAACTGCAAGCTGCTTATCTGATCGAAACTTCTGCGGAAGCGGAGAAGCTCGCGCGGCAAAATCCCGAACAGTATTTCGTCACCCTCGACGGCACTTGCTTCCACGGCCGCATGGTCACCGGAGGCCGCCCCGGCGAAGCTGGCCCGCTCGCGCTCAAGCGCGAACTGCGCATGTATGAAGCTGAAGTCATCCGCCTCGAGCACCTCTTCGCAGAAACGCAGAGCGAGCTTCATCAACTTGAAGAAGACCAGCGCCGCACCGAAACGGAATTGCAGCAAACTCTCGCCGCACACGTTGAAGCCGAAAAATCGCGCGTCAGCGCTTTTCATCAACTCGCGCAGGCCCGCGACGAGGCCGCTCGCGCTGCAGCTCAACTGGACGAGACCGGCAAGGAGGTCGCCCAACTGGCTGCAGAAGCCGCGCAAGCGCGCCAGCGCGCCGCCGCAGCGCATCAGGCCAGCCAGAACGCGCTCCTCTCGCGCTCCCACTCGGAACAGGAAGCCGCCGCCGCCGCCGAACGCCTTGTCGAACTCCGCCAGCACTTTCAGTCACAGCAGGCCGAACTCGCAACGCGCCGCGAGGAATTCGCAGCCATGGCTGAGCGCCTCGCCAACGCCGAAACTCTCGAGTCGCGCCTCGCCGAGGAAGCCACCCAGTCTCGCGAACGCCTTTCCGCAATCACCGCCCAGCGTGATGCGCTCCTTCGCGAACGCGCGGAGCGCGAAGCCAGCAATCTTCAGCTCGCCGAGCAAGCCACGCAGCATCGCGCGGAAAAAGAGCATCTCGAACAGCGCAAAACGGCCCTTGAATCCCAGTGGAATTCTCTTCGCGAACGCGCCGGTGCTCTCGACGCCGATCTGCGCGCCAAGCGCGATTCCTTCGAACAATTGCGCGGCAATCGCAATCAGCGCGAAATCGAAAAAGCCCGCAACGATTCCGATCGCGAGCACCTGCGCCAGACCTGCGTCGCCGAAGCGAACGCTCAGCCGGAAGAACTCATCGCTCAGCAGCCTCAGCTTCTCTCCGGCGAAGAACTCGCTCTATCGGAATCGAATTACCTTGAAAAGAGAGAGCGCCTCGAATCCATGGGCCCGGTCAACATGATGGCCCTCGAAGAATTTCAGGAATGTGATCAGCGCAACACTTTCCTCGCGCGCGAACGCGACGATTTAGTCGCGTCGATTCAGAATACCCAGCAGGCCATCACCGAGCTGGACACTGTTTCACGGGAGAAATTCGAACAAGCCTTCAACATCATCAATCGCAATTTCTCCGAAGCTTTTCGCACGCTCTTCGGCGGCGGCACAGGCGAAATGCGCCTGACTGAGCCGGACAGTTCCGGCGATTGCGGCATTGACGTCGTGGCGCAGCCGCCGGGCAAGCGCCTGCAAAATATTTTGCTGCTCTCCGGCGGCGAAAAAGCGATGACCGCGCTGGCTCTGCTTATCGCCGTTTTCCGTTTCCAGCCCAGTCCCTTCTGCATTCTCGACGAAGTGGACGCGCCACTCGACGAAGCCAACGTCGGCCGCTTCAATCGCATGCTCTTGGATATGGGCGGGCAGACGCAATTCATCATCGTCACGCACAATCGCAAGACCATGGAGATGGGCTCCGTGCTCTACGGCGTCACCATGCAGGAGCCCGGCGTCTCCAAACTGGTTTCGGTTCGCTGGGAGGAAGCTGCCGAGCGCGCCAAGTCCACCGCTGCATAGGTTCGTGCTTTTTTGGTGCGCGCCGCGAAAAAAGTTTTCCTCAGCCTCATTCTTTCTCCGTTGACATCCATTTCCCCTGCGCTAAAATCATTTCCTCTATCAAATCTAAGGGTGCGAAGAACTTGGCTTCTCCCGGAATTTATCCAGCAATTTCAAAAACTGATTTCTCAGGGCTGAAACTTCTGGCTCGCGGCAAGGTTCGCGACATTTATGACCTCGGCGACCGCCTGCTCATCGTCGCCACTGACCGCCTCTCTGCTTTCGACGTCATTCTGCCGACGCCGATTCCCGATAAAGGCCGCGTCCTCACGCAGCTTTCGCTCTTCTGGTTCGAAAAACTCTCCGGAATCGTGCCGCATCATGTCATCACCGCCACGGATTTCTCGGGGGACCTCGCGGCCCATGCCCATGAGCTTCGCGGACGCTCCATGATCGTCCGCCGCACCGATCCAGTGCCCATCGAGTGCGTGGCGCGCGGCTATATTTCCGGTTCAGGCTGGAAGGACTATCGCGCCACCGGAAAAATCTGCGGCATTCCGCTTCCCGCGGGCCTTCGCGAATCCGATCGCCTGCCTGAGCCGATTTTCACGCCGGCCACCAAAGCCACCACCGGCCACGACGAAAACATTTCCTTCGAACAAGCCGCCGCACAAATCGGCGAGCCTCTCGCCGCGCGCCTTCGCGACATCACTTTGGAAGTTTATCGCCGCGCTTCGGAATTTGCCGCTGCTCGCGGCATCATTATTGCCGACACCAAACTTGAGTTCGGCCTCGACCATGGAGAGCTGGTCTGGATTGACGAAGCCCTCACGCCGGATTCCTCGCGTTTCTGGCCCGCCGATTCTTATGAGCCAGGTAAGGCCCAGCCGTCTTTTGACAAACAGTACGTGCGCGACTACCTCGAGCGCATCGGTTGGGCCAAGCAGCCTCCCGCTCCTGCACTGCCCACGGATGTGGTGAACGCCACGCGCGCCAAGTATCGCGAAGCATATAAACGGCTGACTGGTAACGAACTCGATTGAGTTTTTGCAATGCAAGTATGCGCAGCACGGCCCCCGGAGCAGCGCCTCGGAGGATGTAGATCGTGAGAGATCAGTTGGAAGCTCTTATCGCACAGATGGTGGACCGCGGAATTCTGCTCGAAGAGGCCCTCACGGAATTCGAGCGCCGCTTCATCAAACGCGCCATGGAACACTCTGCCGGCAACCAGTCCCGCGCCGCCCGCGTTCTCGGCATTCACCGCAACACGCTCAGCCGCAAAGTCGGGGAATACAAAATCTCAAACGGCCGCCGCCACTCTTAGCTCTCGCTCAGAAGCTGCCGCGCTGAATTCCGGCGATGGTCAAAGACTGCTGATCCATAGCGAAGCCCAAGCCTCGGCCTCTTCCCGGATGCCGCGGTCGCCTCGCAGGGGCCTTGGTCGCAGCCGGAATTACCGACGGGTCTACCTGGCACTTGTCGAAATAGAGCAGAAAAGGCTGCGTGTCGTACTTCACCAGCGTGCCCGTGAATTTGATTGGATCGCCCTTTTTCAAACGCGCTGCTTCCGGCTGCACCGGCGGCGGTGTTTGCGATTGAGTCTGCCCCGCATTGGCGCCCGTTGCAGGCGTCGCGCCCGCTGCAGGCGCTGAGGTGTACACCATCACGTCCAAATTCGCCGTCGTGCCCGCCTGAATCTCCTGTCCCGTCGCCGCCGTGAACACCTTGAAATCAATGGAATCGGTTCCCGGCGTCATATCGATGATTTTCCCATATACATTCGGGATTTCCTGACCGCACACGGCCAGCCAGGTCATCTTGGCCTTGTCGCCCCCGCCTTGCAAATCGGACAAAATCGAAAGCAGGTTGCTCCCTTGCAGCACTTTCGCCAAATCCGCAGCGCTGGGAATCGAATAGGTCGCCGGCCGGTCGGCCTGCGTTCCTGCAAGTTGAATCAGCTCGTTCATCTGGTCATCCAGCAGATTTCCGCATGCAGGCTGTTCATAATTGAACATCTGCGCGCGCAAATACGAGCGCATTTGCGCCTCGCCCGGCCCTTTCAGAGCGACGGAACGCGCGAGATTCCAAAATCCATCCATGTACAGGTCCGTCCCCGGCTGTGGGGCAGTACTTGTTGCGGGCGCCGCAGTGCTTCCCGTTGCGGGAGGCGTTGCCGGCGGCGTCCCGTTCGGCGGCGGGCTTGCCGTTTGCCCTTGCGGCTTCGGTTGCTGCGACGCAAGAGTCAGGTAAGCGATTCCCATGTGGTAATAAACAATCGCTGCGTTCTGGTCCGTGGGATTGCCGCTAGCCGCCAGCTCCGCCTTGTAGGAAGCAATCGCGGCATTGTAATCCTTCAATTGAAACGCCGCAGATGCAGCCGTGTAATTGAACAAAACTGCCGGCTGCTTCTTCTGCTGCGCGAACTGTTCATCTGTCATATTCGCGGGTTTGGGAATCTCGTCGAGCAGCTTGAGCCCGTCCAGCGCCGATTGCCGCGCCTTTGTCAATTCTTCGGTTGCGTTCGGATCGCTGGCGTTGAATGACTGGTTGAAGGCCACCGCGCGAAAATACAGCGCCTGCAGCCGGTCGCCCGTCAATTTCTCCTTGGAAGTTCCCGGAATCAGCAAGATCTTGTCATCCGGCACGGCCATATACTTATCCGTGTATTCGATTACCTTCGGATAGTTCTTCATCTGGTTGTAGGTCGTGTAATAAAGCTGATACACGAGGGGCATCAACGCCGAATTCGGGAATTTGTTAACGAAATCGTCGAGCGCTTGAATCCGCGCCTGCGGATCCGTCTGCCCTTGAGCAGCCTGATACGCGTTATATTCCGCCAGCGTATACGGCGTCTTTTTCTGGCCTTGTTCCTGCTGATCCTGCGCAAAGGCCTTTGGCGCGGCGAAGCACATCATTGCCGCCATCAGCCAGACAATCGCATTCGCGGCGAACCGTTTTCCCCTCATCTCTCTCCTGCCTCCTCTTTCAGATTCGCTGCCACTCTTGCGGCAATCGTCCAGCCCTTCTCCGGATTGCGCCTATTGAAGAATCTAGGAATGCAGAAAACTATCGGATTATAGGGAAACACTGGAACTCCTGCAAGGCCAGTTTCACGGTGCGGGGCATTCGCGCCGTTTCCTCCACTCCCCCGTAACGCCGACATTCAGATGATAAGATGATGAATGGCGCTGAAATGTCGCCCTTGAAGGGAGCCGCCCAATGGAAGCCAATTCCCCGCTCGCCGGTACCGCCGCTTTGATCACAGGAGCCAGCCGCGGCATCGGATTCGCCATCGCCGAACGCCTGGGCCAGCTTGGCGCGCGCATTGCCATCTGCGCCCGCGACGCCCATGTCCTCGAAGATGCCCGTGCCTGTCTTCACTCCTCGGGCATCGACGTTTTCGCCGCCCCAGCCGATGTCTCCTCCGGCCTGCAGGTTTCCTCGCTCGTCGAAAAAGCTGCCGCGCGCTTCGGGGCCATCGATTTCCTCGTCAACAACGCTGGAACCAGCAGCTTCGGCCCTGTGCATGAGCGCAGCGAACAAGAGTGGGACACTGTGTTAGACACCAATTTGAAAGGAGTGTTCCTGACCAGTCGCGCCGTCATTCCCGGCATGATTTCGCGCCGCCGCGGCCACATCGTAAACATCAGCTCTCTCGCCGGCAAAAATTCCTTCGCCGGAGGCAGCCTCTATTGCGCTTCCAAATGGGGTCTGCTCGGCCTCACTTACTGCATGGCCGAAGACCTCCGCGCGTACGGCATTCGCGTCACTTCCATCTGCCCCGGTTCTGTCGCTACCGATTTCGGCCATCCGCCGTCAGGAAAGGACCGCCGCAAAATGCTTCAGCCCGCAGACGTCGCCCACGTCGTCGAAATGGTGCTCACCGCCGAAGCCCAAAGCTTCATCAGCGAAGTCCTCCTCCGGCCCACCCAAAAACCTTGATGGCATTCTCATCGCCGGTCAAATTCTTAAATTGTCATTCCGAGCGAGGATGCGGCCAGTATCCGACGAGGAACCTGCTTTTTTCTTCCGCCATCGATCTGCTCGCATTCGCTTCTTGACAGACACCTCTTTGTATACTATTTTGCTCTAGGCTTAGAGCGGCACAGCCTCATTTGCGAAACATTCAAAGGAGTCGGCATGAGTAACCAATCTCGCGACCTTTTCCCCGGCGCTCTCGAAATGATGATCCTGCGCACTCTCAAGCGCCAGCCGCTCCACGGCTACGCTCTCGTTCAGCACATCAAACGTGCTTCCGACGACCTCCTGCAAATCGAAGAAGGCTCGCTCTACCCTGCCTTGCAGCGCCTTCTCAAGAACGGCTGCGTCAAAGCCGAATGGGGCGTTTCTTCCACCAATCGCCGCGTCCGCATTTACAAATTGACTCCCGCGGGCGCCAAGCATCTCGAACGCCAGGTCTCCAGCTTTGAGCAAATGCTCGAAGGCATCACCCGCGTCCTCGCTCCGGTGAAATCATGATCCGCTTTTGTCGTCATTCGGAGCGGATGCGGCCAGCGATGTGTTTGGAGTTTGCCTTTTTTTTGTCATTCCGAGCCCGGCCGCGCCGTCTGCGAACGGCGGCGGGGAACCTGCTTTTCGTTCGCGGGTCGCGCCCTGCTTTGCCGCATTTAACTCTGTAGCTCAGGTCCCGTCCCGATGCTCTTTATCGGGATTGACCTGAGGCATTCGAGGAGGTCATCATGAACTGGCTCCGCCGATTGTTCTCTCGCCGCCGTATCTACAACGACCTCTCCGCCGAAATTTCCTCGCATCTCAACGAAAAAATCGACGAACTCGTCTCCTCCGGTTTATCTCGCGCCGAAGCCACCCGCCTCGCCCGCCGCGAATTCGGCAACGTCACCCTCCTCGAAGAGCGCAGCCGCGAAA
>DASYYQ010000043.1:0-14412 GCA_035933545.1 Candidatus Acidiferrales bacterium
CTATGGCCTCCAATTCACCCGGCAGAAACTTTTCAAGCGTGGCGAAGCAAATCGCGATTGCCATGCAAATCCCGTTTTCGCTGATGGTGCCGGTGTTTGCGGGTGGCGGGATCGGGTTCTTGCTGGATCACTGGCTGCACACGAAATTCCTGTTCACGATAGCGCTGGGGCTTGCGGGATTCGGCATCGGAATACACGAAGTTTTTAAGCTGGCAGGCGCAGCGGACACCAAAGCGAATACAAAAAATGACCACTGAGATGCAAGCACTGGCGATCGAACGGCGCATCGAAGGCTTCATCCTGGCGCTAGGCGCGCTGATGATGATCGGTGCGGGAATCGACTGGGGATGGCGCGCCGTGGAAGCGGTGGCCATTGGAACCGCGCTGTGCTGGCTGAATTTTCGCTGGTTGCGGGAAGGGGCGGCGGCGCTGATGCAATTGGGAATCGCGCAAGCCGGAGCGGAACACGTATATGTGCCGCGCAGCGTTCATGCAAAATTCTTCGGCCGCCTCGTATTGCTGCTAGTTGTAGCGTATGTTATTCTCGCTTGGTTGCGATTGCCTGTAGTCGCTTTTCTGTGTGGTGTGGTCGCGGTGGTTCCGGCCGTTATCGTCGAATTGCTTTACGAGATGGTGCACGGACAGCATCGATGGAAGGCGCTATAGTTGCAGTCAGGTTCCGTTTCAGCAGCAAATCCTGATTAATCCTCTCGCGGGAGATTCATGGGCGAAGAGCAGGTTCTGGGAGTCACCAAGCTCGTTAACTGGCTGTTTGCCAAGCCGGCGCTATGGATTTTTGCGCTGCTGCATTTGCAACCGGCGAGCCGCGAGTATCCCATTCCCAATTTTTTCGCGATGGAATTGGTAGTTTTCGCAATCGCGGCGATTTTCTTTTTGTGGTTGCGCACACGCATGTCGGCGGAGCGTCCCGGAGCGACACAGCAGTGCATGGAACTTGTGCTTTCGAACCCGATGGGCGTGGGCATCAAGGATTTGCTCGACGACATTGTGGGGCACGGGGCGGAAGAGCATTTGGCGATCGTTGGCAGCATTGGGCTCTTCGTATTGATGTGCAATCTCGCGGGAGTTGTTCCCGGTTTCATGGCGCCTACGGCGGAGAAGACGGTGCCTTTGGCCTGCGCTACCGTAGTTTTTATTTATTATCACTGGCAAGGTTTTCACCATCATGGTCTCGGCAAATATGTGACGACGTTCATGGGCCCGAAAGATCTGGGTTTCCACTGGTCTGTGGCGGCGGTCTTCAAAGGATTGATGCTGGTTATCGAAACGATCAGCCATTTGGCAAGAGTACTGTCCCTCACTGTTCGTCTTTGGGCCAACATGTTTGTGGGCGAGCTCGTATATCTGGTCTTCGTCGGGCTGACCGTTGCGCTCACAGTCTTCGCCGGCCACATGAACAAGGTGGGATACGTCACTGGCGTGCTGCCGGTGGGGTTTCCGCTCTTGCTCATCGCGCTGCATATCTTCGAATCCATATTGCAGGCTTTCATTTTCACGATTTTGCCGATTATTTATTTGGCATTTGCGGTATCGGAAGAGCACTAATCATTCATACGGAATTATGCGCCGGCAGTGTGAGCCCGGCTGCACGGTGTCCGGGAAACACCTCCTGACGGCAAATTCATAAAAGGAGAAAAGATGACGAAAAAAATGTTGTGGATTGTAATGGCGCTGGTGGCCGCGATGGTATTCGTTCCAGCGGTTTTCGCGCAGACGACGGGCTTGGCGCCGACCGGCAGCTCCAGAGATTGGGTGGACGTGGCGGCAGCTCTTGGCCTCGGACTTGCGGCGATGGGCTGCGGAATTGGCCAGGGAAGGGCAACAGCGTCGGCCTGCGAAGGAACGGCGCGCAATCCGGGCGCAAGCGGGCCAATTCGAATCGCATTTATCGTGGGCATCGCGTTTATCGAATCGCTCACTTTGTACGCGCTGGTCGTCGTTTTCGTGAAATAAACAGGCAAAGTAGGAGAGGGCACTAGAGCCCGGCGGCTCGCACAGACGAGCTTCCGGGCTTTTCCTTTGGCAGCAGTTGTTGCTGGACTATAAAAAGCGCGGCGAATTGCAGGTTAGTGCAGAGAACGCGCTGAAGCGAGCGCCCACTGCATAACGCGATCCGGCAGAATACCGAGGTAAATCGTTCCCGCTGCGGTGAGCAGCAAAGCGATGAACATGGGCGCATGCAACGGCGAAGGCGTCCAGTCCTTATTCGGTTCCCAGAAATACATCGAGACGATCACTTTCAAGTAGTAGTAAGCGCCAATCACGCTGTTGATGGCCGCAATTACCACCAGCCAAACCAGGCGCTGGTCCAGAGCCGCGGAAAATGCGTAGAACTTTCCGAGGAAGCCCGCGGTGGCCGGCAAGCCCAGCAGCGACAGGAGAAAAAGCGAGAAGCACGCAGCGATCCACGGCTGGCTTGTGCCCAGGCCGGCATAGTCGGCAATATCCAGGCGGCGTTCGCCCGTGCCTCCCACGTATGCCACGATCAGAAACGCGCCCAGCGTCATCGCTGCGTAAGAAGCGAGATAGAAGAGCACGGCGGCCACGCCAATTTCGCTCGCCGCAGCAAACGCAACGAGAATGTAGCCCGCATGCGCGATGGACGAATATGCGAGCAGCCGCTTGACGTTCGACTGCACCAGTGCGGCAAAATTTCCGATGCACATGGTCAGCACCGCGGAAACCCATATGGCCCAGAACCAAATGTGCGAAGTGCTGCCAAACGCCGTATAGAAAATCCGCAGCATCACGGCGAATGCGGCCGCTTTCGGCCCCGAGGCAAGCACGGCGGTCACCGGTGTGGGCGCGCCTTCGTACACGTCCGGCGTGTAAATCTGGAACGGCGCGGCGACCACTTTGAAGCCGAGGCCCACGAAAATCAGCCCAAGGCCAAGAATCAACAGCGCGCCAGCGGCGTGCGACGAAAGCGCATTGCTTATAACGTCGAAGCGCGTGCTGCGGGTGGCCCCATACGTGAGCGCGATGCCGTACAGAAAAAATGCCGTCGCGAACGAGCCGAGCAAGAAATATTTCATCGAGGATTCGTTGGATTTGAGTTCCGTGCGGCGAAAGCCCGCGAGAATGTACGTGGAAATCGAACTCATTTCGAGTCCCACAAACGCGGTGACCAATTCATTCGCGCCCGCGAGAATGCCCATTCCGGCGGTGGCGAACAAAAGGAGAGCATAATATTCGCCGCGCTGGATTTTTTCGTTGTCCAGATAGTCGAATGAGCCAAGAATCGCTATGGCCGCGACGGAAATGACAATGCCGTGAACAAACAGGCTGAACGTGTCCATGCGCAGTAGGTCGGAATAGGCCGAGCCGCGATTCAAAAACGCCCAGCGCAGCGACGCCAGCGCTACAAGCGTGCCGGCAAAGCCGAGCCATCCCATCGAGCGTTTGCGGCCAGCGGGAACGAACGGGTCGATCAGCATGATGAGCATGCCGAAAACGCACAGAACAATTTCCGGCCCAATTCGATAGAGGTCCTGCAACGGAGGAAACATTACGGCTGGGCCCGCCTTTCGAGGGAGACGCTGCGCATAGCAAGTTCGTGAGCGTTTTGTTGCCGCGCGGCCACGCGCGGAGTTAGAGAATGCGATTGCCGCGCGCGCGCTTCATAGCTGGCGGTGGCGCGCATCTGCTGCAGCAGCGCATTGGTGGTCGCGTCCATGCGATGGGTGAACAGAGGCGAGAAAATGCCCATGAACAGAATCACCACGGAAGCAACGATCAGAATCACGCGTTCGCGAGTGGATGCGTCCGGAAGGGCCGCATTCTTTTCGACGGTAATTTTCTCCAGCGCGACGCGCTGATACGCCCACAGCAAATAAACGGCGGAGAGAATCGCGCCCGTTGCCGCCCAGGTGGCCCATGCGAAATGATGGGCGTCAAACACGCCGATCAGAATCATGAATTCGCCGACGAAGCCATTGAGCATGGGCAGGGCCAGCGAAGACAAGCACGCAAACAGGAAAAATGCGCAGAGAATCGGCATGGGTTTCGCCAGCCCGCCAAATTCCTTTATTTCATACGTGTGCCGCCGGTCGTAGAGCATCCCGCAAACGAGGAAGAGCACGCCGGTGGAGACGCCGTGGTTGAGCATCTGGTAGATGGCGCCTTCCATGGCGGTCGGATTGAAGACGAAAATGCCGAGGACCACAAATCCCAAGTGGCTGACAGAAGTGTATGCAACCAGGCGCTTCAAATCGTGCTGGATCATCGCCACCAGCGCGGCGTACACAATGCCGATGATGGCGAGCACAGCGATTACCGGCGCAGCGCGATGCGCCGCTTCAGGGAAAAGCGGCAGGCAGAAGCGCAGCATGCCGTACGTGCCCATCTTCAGCAGGACGCCGGCAAGAATCACCGAGCCGGCCGTTGGCGCTTCCGTATGCGCGTCGGGTAGCCATGTGTGCAGCGGGAAGAGCGGCACTTTGATGGCGAAGGCCAGCATGAACGCGAGGAACATCAGCAGTTCCGTGCTCCACGGCAGGGAAAGCTGGCCATGCGAAAGCATGAACTGAATCGCCGGCAAATCGAAAGTATGCGCCACTCGATAAAGCCACAGAATCGCGACCAGCATCAAAATCGAGCCCAGCATCGTGTACAAAATGAATTTCAGCGCCGCGTAAATTTTGCGGCCGTGTCCCCAGATGCCGATTAGGAAATACATCGGGATCAGCATCACTTCCCAGAAAAGGAAGAACAGAAACAAATCGAGCGAGCAGAAAACGCCGACCATGCCCATCTCCAGCACCAGCAGCATGGCGAAAAATTCCTTCACGTGCGTCTGAATGCTTTTCCAGGAGCAGAGCACCGCGAGCGGCGTCAAAAAA
Organism: Candidatus Acidiferrales bacterium; assembly: GCA_035933545.1. GTDB lineage: Bacteria > Acidobacteriota > Terriglobia > Acidiferrales > UBA7541 > DAHUXN01. The sequence continues at coordinate 4,863 of DASYYQ010000043.1, forward strand.
GTGGTCAGCAGAACGAGAAACAGGCTGATGCCATCGATTCCCATGTGATAGTGGATTTGCAGGCTGGGAATCCAATTGTGGAATTCCTCAAACTGGTACGAACCGTTGCCAAGGTCAAAGCCGCGCAGCAGAAACAGCGACAGAATGAATTCGATGATGGAGGTAATCAGCGTCAGGCGGCGAATCCACACGTGGTCGTCGCCTTTCAGCAAAAGCAGCGCAAACGTTCCGAACAGCGGAAAGAATGTGAGCACCGTCAAAACGTAGCTTTGGTTCTGCACTAACGCACCATCCATACGAAAAACACAGTAACAGCAACCGCGCCGATCACCACCCAGGTCGCGTAGCTGCGCTCGTTGCCGCCTTGCATGTGGCGCAATCCGCCGCCAACTCTGCGCGACAGGAATGCCAAGCCGTTCACGCTGCCGTCAATCAGCCCGACGTCAATCACTTTCCAAAGCACGTTGCGCGAGAGCCAGATGAGCGGGCCGATAACCACGGCGCCGTAGAGTTCGTCGACGTAGTATTTGCGCAACAGAAGCTGGTAAATCGGACGCATGCCGGTGGCAAGCTTTTTCGCGGCGTTTGGCTTCAAAATGTAGAGATAGAGCGCAATCAGAAATCCGAGCAAGGCCACGCCCACAGCAATCGCAGCCATTTCGTATTCCAGCGAGTGCGGCGGTTCCACATAGCCTGGACGCATTTGCTGCGCGAGCGCGTTCGATCCGGCGAATACCGGTTCGAGGAAGGCCTGAAAAGAATCCTTGCCGCCGAAATACGTGGGCAGGACAAACCAGCCCCCGACGATGGACAAAAACGCCAGAATCACCATCGGTACGACCATCACTTTCGGCGATTCATGCACGTGTACTCTGTGCTCGTCGAAGCGCGGCTTACCGTGGAAAGTCAGAAAGATCAGCCGGAACATATAGCATGCCGTAATCAGCGCGCCGAGCGTGCCCAGTCCATAGAGCAGGAAATTGGCGTTGATGCCTGCGTAAGCGTCGAAGAGAATCTGGTCCTTGCTGAAGAATCCCGCAAAAAGCGGCGCGCCGGAAATCGCCAGCGTGGCTACCAGCATGGTGCCATATGTCCACGGGATTTTTTTCCGCAGCCCGCCCATGTTGAACATGTTCTGCTCGCCGCCCATGGCGTGAATCACGCTGCCCGCTGCGAGGAAGAGTAGCGCCTTGAAAAACGCGTGGGTCATCAGATGGAAAATTCCAGCGGCATACGCACCCACTCCGCACGCCAGGAACATGTAGCCAAGCTGCGAAATCGTCGAATAGGCGAGCACCTTCTTGATGTCCGTTTGCGCTAGGGCGATCGTGGCCGCATACAAAGCAGTGACCGCGCCAATAATCGCGACCGTGAGCGCGGCCGCAGGCGAGTGGCTGAAAAAAGGATTCATGCGCGCCACCATGTAGACTCCGGCCGTCACCATGGTTGCCGCGTGAATCAATGCGCTCACCGGCGTGGGGCCCTCCATGGCGTCCGGCAGCCAGACGTACAGCGGCAGTTGCGCGGATTTGCCGATAGCTCCGGCAAGCAGCAGCAGGCAAATCACCGTAAGCGCTCCCCAGTGATGCATGCCCTCGACGGGCATATTCGCCACTTTGGCGAAAATTGTCTGGTAATCGACTGCCTTGAAAAGCCAAAAAGTCATCAGGATGCCGATGGTGAAGCCCCAGTCGCCAATGCGCGTGGTGATAAACGCCTTCTTGCCCGCGTCCGCTGCCGATTTCTTGGTGAAGAAAAAGCTAATCAGCAAGTAGCTGCAAAGCCCCACGCCTTCCCATCCCACGAACAGCAGCACCAGGTTGGCGGACATCACCAGCGTGCTCATGAAAAACATGAACAAATTCATTTCCGCGAAGAAGCGGTAGTAGCCGTCTTCGTGCGCCATGTAGCCAACGGAATAAATGTGGATCAGCATGCCGACGAACGTCACAACGCCGAGCATCACGATGGTTAGCTGGTCAACTTGCAGAGCGAAGTCCACGCGGAAATTTCCCGCGACCATCCACGTGAAATAATCTTTAATTACGGGAGCGGCTGGGTTCAGGGCGAAGAATTCGCGCACCAGCTCGCAGTAGGAAGCAAACGCCAGCACCGGGAAGCCGACGCTCGACAGATTGACGGCCTTCTTTGGCCAATGCCGCCCGGCCAGCAGCGTCAGCATCGACCCTGCCAAAGGCAGCGCTATGATGACCCACAGATGATTCAGTATGAACATTCGATTCGCTAAAATTTAGAAAATTAGCCTAGAACTTTAGTAAATTCACGTCTTCCACGTTCAACGACTTGCGATTGCGCGCAACAACCATAATGATTGCCAGGCCCACAGCCGCTTCCGCAGCCGCCACTACAATCACGAAAAAAACGAAAACCAACCCGTCGAGCTGGTTGAATTCGCGGCTGAACGCGACAAACGCGAGATTCACGCCGTTCAGCATCAGCTCGATGGACATGAAAATCGTGATGATATTGCGCTTGAAAACGAAGCCGACTACGCCCAGCCCGAAAAGCACAGCGCTCAGAATTATGTAATAAGAAATCGGCACCATCGGCTAGGCCTCCTTTTTGGCGAGCACCAGCGCGCCCAAAATCGCGATGAGAATCAGAATCGATGTCAGCTCGAAAGGCAGCACATATTCAGTGAAAAGTTTCATCGAAAGCGCTTGAGTAGACGCGGGCACAGGGCCTGCCGCCGTGCCCCCTGCGGCCATCGCCGTCCTGGCGCCATATTCGCGCGACATCGCGTAGGCCATTTCGACGAGAAACACGATGGCCAGCGGTATGCCCACCCAGCGCGCCAAGAGGCTCAAATTCGTGCGCACCTCCACACCAGCGTTGAGCAGCATGATGACAAACACGAAAAGCACCATGACCGCGCCGGCATAGACGAGAATCTGTATCGCTGCGATAAACGCCGCGCCCAGTAGTAGATACAAAACCGCCAGCGCAACCATCACTAGCACCAGCGACAGCGCGCTGTGCACCGGCTCGCGTGCCAGAATCAGTCCAATAGCGCCCAGCACGGCCATCACGCCGCAGGCGAAGAACACCAGCATCGCAACGCTCATCGTGGCAGCCTCAAAGCCTCAACTAGACTTGTCCCCACCAAATTGATGAGCGCGAGCGGCAGCAAGAATTTCCAGCCGAAGGCCATCAACTGGTCATAACGAAACCGGGGCAGCGTGCCGCGCGCCCACACATAGAAAAACAGCAGGAAGAAAACCTTAGCGATGAACCAAAATGGTCCCTGAATCACCGGCATTACGCTGTGCCATGTGCAAAGATAGCCCACGCCGATGCAAATAACTCCCAGCACCGGAAAAACCGCTTTGGCATTCCACTGCACGCTGCGCAGCCCGCCAATGATGAGCGCGATTCCGCCGATGATCAGGCCCGCTGCGGGCAAATAAAGCTGCCACCGCCATGCTCCCGTCTCGGGAAAGGGAGAAAGCCAGCCGCCAAGAAAAAGCAGTGTGGCCAGGCACGAAACGGTGATCATGTTGCCGTATTCGGCCATGAAAAACATGGCGAATTTGAAACTGGAGTACTCGGTGTGAAATCCGGCAACCAGTTCCGTTTCCGCTTCCGGCAAATCGAACGGCACGCGATTGGTCTCCGCAATCGCCGCGGTCAGATAGCAGATGAAGCCGAGAAACTGCGGAAAGACGTGCCACTTTGGCAGGAAATGCCACCAATGGCCGGATTGCCCGCCGACGATATTGTAGAAATCGAGCGAGCCAGCGATGAGCAGCACGCCCACCACCGAAAGCGTCAGCGAGACTTCATAGCTGATCATTTGCGCGGAGCTGCGCAGCCCGCCGAGCAGCGGATATTTGCTATTCGAAGACCATCCGGCGAGCGCCACGCCGTAAACGCCGATCGAGGAAATCGCGAACAGCAAAATCAGCCCAACTGGGCTATGTGAAATCACCAATTGCGTAGGCTGGCCGAGGATGCTTATTGTGGCCGGGCCGATAGGAATCAGCGCCAGGGTGGTGAGCGCCAGCGCCAACGCCAAAAATGGCGCGAGCAGATACGTCACTTTGTCTGCCGCGGGCGGAATCACATCTTCTTTGAAAAGGAATTTTATGCCGTCTGCAAGCGGCTGGAGCAGCCCGTGCGGCCCAACCCAATACGGCCCCCAGCGCGACTGAATGCGCGCGACAACTTTGCGCTCGAACCATGTGAGGTAAGCGAGCGCCGTCATCACCACGAACAGCGCGATGGCGATTTTAATTAACGATACCACCAGGACTGGATGCTGGGTGACGAAGTCCACGGTTTTTCCTTGGATTCCTTGCACGAGTTGAGTTTGGAACAGTAGCGTCCCAGTGTCCCGCTGGAAAACAGAAAATCCTGCGACGAAAAAATTGAATCCGCGCCCGCTTCCGCAGCGCCATCCGCATTCGCTGGCGCAGCGCTAACTCTTTCCACGCCGCCGGTCAGTAGTCCCGCCGCTGGAACATCATAGCCGCGCACATTCTGGCGGATTTCTTCGAGAACCGCTTCCGGCGTGCGATGTTTCATCGCCGCGCCCAGTCCTAGCTGCGAGAGCTGGTGAATCAGAATCCGCAGCAAATCGAAGTCGCTTCGCGGACCTTGCGCATCCACGGCGCGCCACACCATTTGGATTTCGCCGGCAGTATTGGTGAGCGTGCCATCTTTTTCGTACGTCGACGCCGCCGGCAAAATCACGTCTGCGCGCTGCGCCGTCTCGGTCATGAACATGTCTTGCACCACGAGCAGGTCAACGCCTGGAAATTTCTCCGGCACCTTGATTCCGAAGGTTTTCACCGGATTCGCGCCGACCACGTACAGCGCCTTCAATTTCCCGTCCAGCGCCGCTTGCATCATTTGCCGCGCATTCATTCCTTTACTGGAAGGAAGTTCCTTGCCCCAGAGCTTGCCGAAACGCGCGCGCTCGTTGCCGTCGCTAATCGCTGAGTAGCCGGGTAAGCGGTCCGGCAAAATTCCCATGTCCGCCGCGCCGCGTGAATTCGCATAATCGCCGAGCGCCATGTAGCGCGTTTGCCCCTGCAGCGAACTGCCAAATTTCACCAGGTCGCGCACAGCCGCGCCGTTCACGCCCGCGCCAAACACAATCACAACATCTTTTTCTTTCGCGAGCGCGTCTTTCAGCTTTCCAAGTTCCGCCGCAACGCCACCGTCGAATTGTCCCTGGCCCGTCCCCAGCCAGCTTACTGCGCGCCCTTCGCTGCCAACGGGCACTTGCACAAGCTGTTTCGCCTGCCGTTGCAATTTCAGTGGATGGCCGTCAATGATGTACAGAGCAGCGTTATGGTGGCGCACCGCGGAACGAATCTGCCACGCAACCAGCGGATTCTGTTGCGTTGCGTCGTTGCCAATCAGCAAAATCGCTCCCGGCTTATCAATGTCGGCCATTGTGGCCATCGCCGCTTCCGCTTTCGCGCCAAGCGCCGTGGCCAGCCCCGCATAATCCGCGGTGCGGTGATGGTCAATGTTATTCGTTCCCAGCGCGACGCGCGCGAAGCGGTTCAGCAAATAATTCTCTTCGTTGGTGGTATGGTTCGAGCCAATCACGCCAATTGCCGACGGCCCGTGCGCGTCGTGCGCCTGCTTCAACCTCCGCACAATTTCCTCAATGGCATCTTCCCAACTGGCCGGCTGAAAAGCGCTGCCCTTCCGCACCAGCGGCTGGCGAATGCGCTCCGCGTGGATCGTAAAGTCATGCCCAAAACGTCCCTTCGGACACAAAAATTCGCCATTGATGCCGCCATGGTCGCGATTATTCGCGCGCAGAATTTCGTTGTTGCGCACCGAAAGCGTCGTTTTGCAGCCATTCGAGCAGTGTGCGCACGCCGTGCCGAAGTATTTCATCTCCCACGGCCGCGTTTGATAACGATACGTCCCGCTGGTGAGCGCGCCAACCGGGCAAATATCAATGCACATCCCGCACTCTTCGCACGCCAGCTCCGGTCCTTGATTGGGAATGATTACCGAAGTGACGCCGCGCGACGCGACGCCGAGCGCCTTCACGTCCATGCCCTCGTCGCAAACGCGCACGCAGCGGTAACACAAAATGCATCGCGGCGCGTCGTAAAAAACAATTGGCGACCATTTTTCTTCCGGATAGTGCAATTTCTCTTCCGTGAACCGGCTGTAGTCAATCCCGTAAGTGAAAGTCATGTCCTGCAATTCGCACTCGCCGCCCTTATCGCACACCGGGCAATCGAGCGGATGATTCGTCAGCACGAATTCCAGCATGTCTTTGCGCGCTTTGTAAACAGCAGGAGTGTCGCCGTGAACCACCATGCCATCTTCAGCGACCAGCGTGCACGCTGTGGCCATCTTCTTCTGCTTTTCCACTTCCACCAGGCACATGCGGCATGCCGCCTGCAGCGCGAGACCAGGGTAATAGCAGAACGACGGAATCTCGATTCCCGCGCGCTTCGCCGCCTCGATCACCAGCGTGCCTTTTGGCACGGTAAGCTTCTGGCCATTCAGCGTGAAGCTGATTGTCTGCGTTTGCGTTTCCGCCATAATTCCTTTTCCGGCGCTACCGAGCCATCGCCAGCATGCTTGCCGGCTTGAGCGAACATTTGCCCTTCAAATGATCTTCGAATTCGGTGCGCCACTTGCGCACGATGCTCATCGTCGGCATCGCTGCGGCATCGCCCAGTGCGCACATGGTTTTGCCGAGCATATTCTCCGAAACTTCATCAATCAGTGGGATGTCCTGTTCGAGTCCACCGCCCTCGTGGAAGCGGTCCAGCACTTTGCGCAGCCACGCCGTTCCTTCTCTGCAAGGAATGCACCAGCCGCAGGATTCGTGCGCATAAAAATGCATGATTCGCCGCGCGACGTCCACCATGCAAGTCTCTTCGTCCATCACCACAAGCCCGCCGGAACCAAGCATCGAGCCGATCTTCGCCACGGAATCATAATCCATTGCCACATCGCACTCTTCCGCGGTCAGCAATGGGCAGGAAGTTCCGCCCGGAATCACCGCTTTCAGCTTCTTGCCGTCCGGAATTCCTCCGGCCACTTCGAAAATCATGCGATTCAAATTAAATCCCATCGGCAGTTCATAGATACCAGGCTTATTGACGTGCCCGGAAATCGAATACAGCCGTGTGCCGCCGTTTTTTGGAACGCCGAGGCTCGCATACCAGTCGCCGCCTTTGCGAATAATCAACGGCACCGTGGCCAGAGTTTCTGCGTTGTTCACCACGGTCGGGCACTGATACAGGCCTAAAACCGCAGGGAAGTAGGGAGGCTTGAAACGCGGATAACCGCGCTTGCCTTCCAGCGATTCCAGCAGCGCCGTTTCTTCGCCACATTCATATGCGCCCGCGCCGGTGTGCGTGCAAACCTCAAAGTCAAATCCCGTGCCAAGAATATTTTGCCCAACAAATCCAGCGGCATATGCTTCTTCCAGCGCTCGGTCCACAATGTCCAGAATGTAGCGATATTCACCACGTATATAAATGTAACCCTGGTGCGAGCCAACTGCTTTTCCGGCGATGACCATGCCTTCAATCAGCGCGTGCGGGTCCATTTCCATCAGCGGACGATCTTTGCTCGTTCCCGGCTCGCTTTCATCGGCATTGGCGCAAATATATTTCGGCTTCGGCGAATCCTTGGGCACGAAAGACCATTTCATTCCCGTCGGAAAGCCCGCGCCGCCGCGCCCGCGCAGATTCGACTTTTTCATTTCGTCGATGATCTGCTCCGGCGTCATTTGCTTCAGAGCTTTTTCGAGCGCCTGATAGCCTTCGTTCTGTTGATAAACTTTCAGCGTGCGCGAATCGCGTTTTCCGAATCGCTGGCTGATGACGCGCACTTCCGCAGGATCGGGTTCATGCAAAGAACCGGAAATCACCGGTACTGGTGGCGGACGCTGGCCTGCGGCAAACTGATCAAGAATGGCATCAACCTTTTCCGGCGTGAGGTCCTCGTAAAAATCGTAATTCACCTGCATCGCCGGCGCGCCCGAGCAAGCGCCTATGCATTCGACCTCTTCCAGAGAAAAAATTCCGTTTTGCGTGGTCTGCCGGTTACCGATTCCCAGTCGCTTCTCCACATGCGCCATGATTTCGAAGCCGCCGCGAAGCTGGCACGAGATGTTCGTGCACACTTGCACGTGATATTTTCCCGCAGGCTTGCGCCGCAGCATCGAATAATACGAAAGCGTCTCGGTCACTTCGGTCATCTGCAGTTCGAGGCGCTGTGCGATTTCTTCGAGCACTTGATCGCTCAAGTGGCCGTATTCGTCCTGCGCGTAAACCATCATCGGCACGAGCGCCGAGCGCTTCACCGGATAGCGCGAAATAAGCTGCTTGAATTTCTCGTCGAGCCGCGGAGGAAGTTGCATTAGCGGTCCACTTCTCCCAAGACAATATCAATCGTGCCGATGCTGGCGACCACATCGGCAATCAGTTTCCCGACCACCAGATTCGGCAGCGCCTGCAAATTGACGAACGATGGTGCGCGCACTTTCACGCGATATGGCCGGTTCGATCCGTCGCTGCAAACATAAAATCCAATCTCGCCGCGCGGCGATTCAATCGCCTGATAAACCTCGCCCGGCGGCGGCGTGATGCCTTCAGTCCAAATCTTGAAGTGATAAATCAAACCTTCAATCGAAGTCTTCATTTCTTCACGCGAAGGAGGCACCAGCCCGCGAACTTCTGCGCGAAAAGGCCCTTGTGACGGAATCTTCTTGATGGCCTGCCGGCAGATCTTCGCGCTTTCGCGCATTTCTTCGAGACGTACTTGATATCGCGCGTAGACGTCGCCCGCAGTTTGTGTGGCGACTCGAAAATCGAATTCTTCGTAGCTCGAATACGGAAAATATTTGCGCACGTCGTAATCGCTGCCGCTTCCGCGCAGCGACGGCCCGGAAACGCCCATGGCGATCGCGTCCTCGGCTTTTAGCACCGCCACTCCCTGCGTGCGCAGCTTCCAAATCGGATTCTCCGTGAGCAAGTCTTCGTATTCCGCAAGATGCCCCGGGAAGGAATCCAGAAATTTGGAAATCCATTCCAGATAGCCCGGCGGCGGCTCGAGTGCCAGTCCGCCAATGCGAAAATAGCTGGTCATCATGCGCTGGCCGGAAATCGCTTCCAGAATTTTCAGGATTTCTTCACGCTCGCGGAAACAATAAAGGAAAACGCTCATCGCGCCCAGGTCAATCGCGTGCGTGCCCAGCCAGACCAGATGCGATTGAATGCGCGTAAGCTCGGTCAGCAGCACGCGAATGTATTGCGCGCGCTTGGGCGCTTCGATCTCCGCCAGTTTTTCCACGGCGAGGCAATAGCCGAGATTGTTCGACAGGTTCGCGAGATAATCCATGCGATCCGTCAGCGGAATGCACTGCGAATAAGTCAGCTTCTCGAAATTCTTTTCAATTCCCGTGTGCAGGTATCCGATGACCGGCTCGGCCTTGAGCACAATTTCGCCGTCAAGCTCCAAAATCACACGCAGCACTCCGTGCGTCGAAGGGTGCTGCGGCCCCATGTTGAGCACCATGGTTTGGCTTTCAGGCGCG
>DASYYQ010000114.1:0-3935 GCA_035933545.1 Candidatus Acidiferrales bacterium
TTTGCCCCACGCTGGCCCAGAATGCACGCCGTTGTACTATCGTACTGCGCTTCCATGGACAAACTTTGGGCCGTACTTCTCGCGGACGTCGTGTCACCTCGCAATCCTTACGCAGCCGCGTCCGCACCATCCGCGAAGCCATCTAAATCCGCTGCGCCGCAAACGCGCATCCCACATTTCTCGCTGAAGTCCCTGCCCTCCCCGCACGCCCTTCAAGCAATTCTCCGGCGCCACGGCGCGCTGCCGCCGCAACTCTTGCGCTACATGCTCATCCGCGCCAGCCAAGAGCAACAACGCCGCCTGAAATGGGGCATCCTGCCGTACAACATCACCACGGACAGCCAGTTCCTGACCATCACCGCCAATTTGCAACTCCTGCCGTGGATCCTCCTCGATTTGCGCGGGCGCTTGCAGCCTCTGCTCCTGCAAATCGGCGTCGGCATTGGCGCGCTCGATGGCCATCTCAAGCAGCCTGCCAATCGCCTCACCGGCCAGTGCCTTCGCCTGGCGCACCGTGCGTTAAGCGAATTGCAATCCGAGCAGCGCGTTATCGAAGCATCGCGCGTTGCAAACTCTCCGCGTTTCGGAACATCCTCGGCGCAATCCCATCGGCGACCGCGCGCGCGAACGCCAAAAAACGTCCCGCTCACGCGCTTTTGCACCATCAATTGCGACTTCGACGAAACGGTCAACGAAGTTTACAGATTGCAGGACGCCCTCGTGCGCAAAATGGCGCTCAGCCAGTGGCGAACGTTCGCCGTCCTGCCCGCCCCTGGCCAGTCAAATGCCCAAAACGCCGCGCCGCTCGTTCACTTTGCTTCGTCTGGCGTGTCTCCACGCGAACGAACTTCGCGAACCACCGGGCGCGTGGCTCCGCTCCCGCCTCCAGCGCGTGCGTCCGAGCCCCTGCGCAACGCGCCCGCCCTCTCGCGCACTTTGCAGCGCCGATACCATGGCCAACTGATGGCCGCCGCCGCGGGTGTCGAGCAGCTCATCGGTGAACGCTTTTATGCCGCGCTCCACGACGGAGACTAGCACGCCCGGCGCCGCACCCTTCCCTCTGTAACGACGCGGTTTTTGAATGATCTTCCGCTTCTTCTCCGCGCGAGTTTACCGGCCCGCCGCCCCTGCCGTATCTTCAAACGGCCTGATTCCGCAACAACCCGCTTTTCATTTGTTGTATGTATTCGTACATTTAGGTATTCTTGTACTCCGATATACATGCCAGCGAACTACGCCGTTATCCTCGCAGACGTGATCTCTTCGGGCGCGCGCAAGCGCCTGCCCGCGCTGCTCCACAAACGTCTCCGCGAAGCCACGCGCGTCCACCGCCGCCGCAAACTCATCCTGCTGCCCTACGCCGTTACCGCCGGCGACGAATTCCAAAACATCACCGCAAATCTCGCGCAGCTCCCGTGGCTCTTGCTCGACTTGCGCGCCCGCCTGCAGCCCATTTCCCTGCGCATCGGCGTGGGCATCGGCGAAGTTCCCGGCCGCATCGTCCCGCCCGTCAATCAGCTCGACGGCCCGGCGTTCCGCATGGCCCGCCAGGCGCTCGACAGCTTGAAGCGCGCGCGCAAAGCCGCCTCGCTCACTGCCTTTCGCACTCCCAACGGCGAATTCGATCAGCTCGCCAATTTGCTTTACACCTTGCAGGACACGCTGGTGCGCAAAATGACGCGCAAACAGTGGCGCACCCTCGCCGTGCGCCTCGAGCATCGCGGCATCCGTGACACCGCTCGCGCTCTGCGCCTCGACAGTTCCACCGTTTCGCGCAACTTGAAGCGCGCCTATTATAGCCAGCTCGTCGCTGCCGCCGCGGGCGTTGAACATCTCATCGACCAGCGAATCCCCGCGCGCCTTCGCAGGGCACACAAACGTACACAATGACGAAATTGCACATTCTCGTACATCTCGATGGAGCCTCGCAAATATCCGCCCCTGCCGCCGCCCGCTGCCGCGCCCAGGCCTCCGCAAGCGGCAACCGGCGCTTCACAATCGCGTAAATTCGTATAGGATGGACGAATGCAATCGCCCATTTCCGTATATTCGATACGATTTGCCGCCGCCATGATCTACGCGCCGCCCACGGCGTTTTGGACGCGCACGCTCGTCGTGGCCATCGTCTACGCGGTGGTGATTTTCGTCGGCGGCTTCGTCATCCGCTTGCTCACCCGCTCGCTGCTCGACGAATCTTCGCGCCCGCAAGGCGAGTCCGCGCGCGAGCTGCGCCACGCCGGAATGTACATCGGCTGGCTGGAACGCTTCGTCATTCTCACCGCGATGCTGCTTCACTCGCCCGCCACCGCCGGACTTGTCCTTACCGCCAAAGCCATCGCGCGCTATCCCGAGTTCAAACAAGTGCGCTTCGCCGAATATTTCCTCATCGGCACGCTGCTCAGCATCTCCGCCGCTCTCGTCGGCGGCGCGATTCTGTTCAAGCTGCTGTATGGTGCAGTGAACGTCGGGACTTGGTGAAGGCAAGCGCGTCTCAGAAACAGCGCCGCGAAATTTACGGTTCGCGATGAGACGTGGCAAATGCATATTCGCTGGCCAGCAGTTGGCCTTCATCCGCGTTGACTTGCTTCAGACGCATCGTACGCATGGGCGGGATGTTCAGCGGATCAGCAAACGGACGGCCTTTGACAGAGATGAACGTATTGCCCACACGGAAGAAATAGCGTTGGCCCGCTTCGGTCTTGAGCGGCGCGGCCGCCTCGAAGTACGCCTCCTTTTTTCCCTGCCAACTGGCGCACAGATGATGTTCGCCTGGCTCGACTGAAAAGTAAAAATAGGAGCTGCCATGCGTGGCGCCGACCCAATGGCCGTCTACGCCGAAGCGCGTTGTGGGCTCGCTGGGAGCCTCATACTGCGAATCATCCTGAATGAAATAGATGAGCGCTTTGCCTGCGGCGGGCTGAGGAAAGGGATGCTGCTCGTCATGCGTTTTCACGGCAAAGGTGACGACCGGGGCGCCGCATCCCGGCGCAACCGCCTGCGGCACTTCGGGCGTTTTCGAGGGCGTGTTCTGCGCAAACGCCGGCGCTGCCAAAAACAACAGCAGAAAAGCGATCCTCATGCTCCGCCTCCTCATGGCAAGTGATTATTCTCCTTCTGACAAATAGACGCGCTGCCTCCGAGCGCGGTTCCGCTGCCCTCGTTCGCATTTCGGCGCGGGCGCTCTGCGGTGTGACCCAGTGCGCGTTGATGTATACTCCGAAATTCGCTTCCATGACGCCCTTCATCCATATCGGCCCGTTCACCATCGCCAGCTTCGGCTTGCTCGTCGGCATCGCCATGCTCATTTCGTATTTCGTCCTGGCCAAGGACGCCGCGCGTCGCGGCATTCAAGCGCCCGCCGACTTGCTCATCGCCGTGCCGTGCATCGCCGGACTCATCGGCGCCAAGCTCTATCACGTCTTCGAAGATCCACGCTACCTCTTCGCTCATCCCAGCGAACTCGTCAGCCAGTACGGCTTCGCGTGGTTCGGCGGACTTCTCGCCGGCGTCGCCGCCTTCGTCTGGCTCGCGCGCCATTACCGCGTTCCCCTGCTCGAAATGTTTGACGCCGCTTCGCCCGCCGCGGCCCTCGGCTACGGCATCGGACGCATCGGCTGCCTCATCTCCGGCGACGGCGACTACGGCAAGCCCACTCATCTCCCGTGGGGCATGGCCTTTCCGCATGGCACCGTCCCCACCACGCTGACGTGCGTCGAATGGGGCTGGCCCGCGAGCTGCCGCGTTCAGCCCACGCCCATTTACGAACTCATCGCCGCCATTTTTATTTTTTGGTGGCTGTGGAAGCTGGGAGGCCGTCAAGTCCATGCCCGTCCCGATTTGCAATCACGCCGGGCCAAAGCAGTTCTTCGCTCGAGCAGTCGCCCGGCGACTCCCGAACAATTGGCTATGCTGGAGGACGCTCGTCAGCACCCAAT
>DASYYQ010000100.1:0-11304 GCA_035933545.1 Candidatus Acidiferrales bacterium
TCGGCGAACCATGGCGGCATGAGGCGGCGGGTGACTTTGTCTTTGATTTTCGCGGCGTAGCTGCGCGTTTGCGCGTAGGTCACGAGCGGCATGGGCGCGATTTCGCCGGCGCGATGGCAGACCTGGCAATGTTGTTGGAGAATCGGGAGGACGTCTTTGTAAAACGTGGGCGGGGGTGAAGCGGAACGAGCGAGTGGATGTGGGGGCGTTGCGATAATACGCGAAGACGCTAGAACGTTTACAAAGGTCGCGGCGAAGACAAATGCGAGAAGAGTTGCGCAGGCGGCGAATGGCGCAGCGAGCGGCGCCACAGCGCGAATCCTGCCGCGTCCATTTTGTCGGCCCAGGAACATTACCCAGGGCAAACTTAGCACAGGAACTCGATGCGTTGAAACGCAGGAAATTCCTCTTGAACGAAGGCGTTGCGCTGCTGTAAGTTAGCGCGGCAATTTGCAATTTTCGGCGCGCACGCTGCGCTCGGTTACCGGAGGTGCATATCTCGCCAGGCGCGCAAGGAGAGCGGCAATGATTCATTACAACTTTGTGAAGAAGTTTTCGACGAAGGCTTCTCTTTTTTCATTTCTGATTGTTTTTGTCTGCTTGCTCTTGCCTCTGGGCGCTAACAGCCAAAACGAGCGAGCTCAGAACGAAGGCGGCGGCCCGGACGGCCTCGCCGCTCTACATTTTCGATTCGTGGGGCCGGAAGGAAATCGCGTGTCCGCGATTATCGGCGAGCCGGGGAATCCGAACGTGGTGTACATCGGCGCGGCTGACGGCGGAATCTGGAAAACGGATGATGCCGGCACAACATGGAAACCGATTTTCGACCATGAAGATGTCGCGGCGATAGGTGCGCTGGCCATGGCACCCTCCGCGCACAACGTGATTTACGCCGGCACCGGCGAGCCGTGGCTGATTCGGCCGTACTACGCGATGGGCGACGGGGTTTACAAAAGCACAGACGCGGGGCGAAGCTGGCAGCACATCGGACTAGAACAGACCGGGCATATCGCGCGCATCGTTGTCGACCCGCACAATCCCGACCGTGCTTTCACGTGCGCGATTGGGCAAGCTTTTCGTCCGCAGCATGAGCGCGGGATTTTCCGCACTACGGATGGCGGGAAGACGTGGCAGCAAGTGCTATTTGTGGATGAAAACACCGGCTGCTCTGAGCTGGCTATGGATCCGGCTGATCCGAACACGCTTTTCGCCGGCATGTGGCAAGTGGCCATTCATCGCTGGAATTTGGACAGCGGCGGGCCATCGAGCGGCGTCTACGTGAGCCGCGATGGCGGCAACACGTGGAATAAAATTTCAGGGCATGGGCTTCCGGCCGCTGACCATCCAATCGGCAAAGTCGCGGTGGCGATTGCCGCGAGCAATCCAGAGCGCGTGTATGCGCTGCTGCAAGACACGACGCCGGGGCTGTATCGTTCTGACGATAACGGAAAAAATTGGACGCTGGTGAACCAGACGCACGTTACAGACGAGCGCGCGCCTTACTACACGCGCTTCGCGGTTTCGCCGGACGATGAAAATTTGCTCTATTTTGTTTGCGTGGCGTTCAGCATGTCGCGCGACGGCGGCAACACGGTGTTCATCCCCAGCTTCGGACGCGGTTTTGGAATGGAAGCGGGAAGCGGACCTCCTCCGGCGACGGGCGTTGAATCCGCCGGCGGCGACAATCACGACGTTTGGATCGATCCAACGAACGCGAATCGCATTCTGGTGGCCAATGACGCGGGCGTCAGCATCAGCAACAATCGCGGAGCAACGTACCAGCGTTTTGTGTTGCCCATTTCGCAGGTGTATCACGTTGCCGCGGACAATGACATTCCGTATCACGTGATGGGGAATTTGCAGGACCGCAGTTCGTTCCGCGGGCCGAGCCGGATACTCTCCGGTGGGTTTTTCGGCGGCGGTATGTCGCTTGGTTATATCACCAGCACGGGCGGCTGCGAAGACGGCTACGCGGTGCCGGATCCTGTGGATGCCAACATCGTGTGGTCAGGCTGCGATAACGGCCGCATGGACCGGATGGACTTCCGCACCGGCATGGCGCGCGACGTGACGGCGTGGCCGGTGACTTCATATGGCTGGCCGCCGGCGAAGATGAAATACCGCTGGGACTGGCAAACGCCGATCGCTATTTCTCCCCATGACCACAATCGCGTTTACATTGGCGCGCAGAAAGTTTTCATGACCACCAATGGGGGGCAGTCGTGGAAAGTGATCAGCCCTGATCTCACGGCCAACAATCCTGAGCACGAGCAGAATTCAGGCGGGATTACGCCGGATGACCTGGTGACCTATGATGGCGCGACAATTTATTCCATCGCGGAATCGCCGGTAAAGGCTGGCGTGATTTGGACGGGCAGCGACGATGGCCAAGTGAACGTGACGCAAGACGGCGGCTTGCACTGGACTAACGTGACGACAAATATTCCCGATTTGCCCGCATGGGGCACGGTGTGGAACGTTGAGCCTTCGCACTTCGACGCGGGCAGGTGCTATATCACTGTGAATTTGCAGCACGTGGGCATCTATGACGCGCGGGCTTACGAGACCACCGATTACGGCGCGAGCTGGAAACTGATTACCGCGAGCGTTCCGAAGAGCATGAACAGCAGCGCGCACTGGATTGCCGAGGATCCGGTGCGAAAAGGCATGCTTTATCTGGGCGTTGATAATGGGCTGTATGTGACCTGGGACGATGGGGAGCATTGGACGCGGCTGCGCAACAATCTGCCGCCTGCGCCGGTGCACTCGGTGGTGGTGCAGCCGACGTTCAATGATCTGGTGCTGGGCACGTACGGACGCGGCGTTTTCATTCTGGACGACATCACACCTCTGCGGAGTTGGGACAAGGCGCAGGGGCAGGACTTTTATCTCTTCAAACCGCGTGCGGCCTATCGCTTCCGGAACAGAGACGACGCGCGCGAGGCAGACGTGGGCAGCCACGTGACCGGCGACAACGCTCCTTACGGCGCGGACATCAATTTCCGGCTGGCAGCGCCGGTGAAGGACATGGAGATAACCATCACCAGCGGGAATGAAACGATTCGCACGCTGAAAGTGCAAGGCCACACGGGGCTCAACCGCGTGTGGTGGGATTTGCGCTATGAGCCGGGGTCGCCGATTCTGATGCAGACCACGCCTCCGGATGCTCCGTGGGCCGAAGTTCACCGCCACTACGCGGCGTACGGTACGCGCATTCCGCCGCCAGGGCCGGTTGTGCCGCCGGGGAATTACATGGTGCACGTGAAGGCAGGTTCGCATGAAGAGAGCGCGCCGCTCACGGTTTTGCCCGACCCGCACTCGAGCGGCACGGAGCAAAGCATTCGCGCGCAGGTGCAGTTTGCGCGAGAAGTGATGGGCGAAGAAGACGAGGCCGCGGCGATGATCAATCATCTGGAGTGGACGCGGCGGCAAGACGAGGATCTGGTCACCATGCTCACCTCGAGCGGAAAGCCAGCCGGTGCTGAGGCGGCCGGCGAAAATGCAAACCGGTATTCCGCGGCCATCAGCGCTGCGAAGGACTTCGAGAAAAAAGCGGTGGCTCTCGAAGGCGAACTGATTGACGTACGCAACACCGGGCGCAGCGAAGATGCTTTTCGCGAGCCGGTGCAACTTTACGAGCGGATCAGTTGGATGATTGGAGACGTGGTCGGCACGCCTGGCTCGGGCAGCGCAGGCGGCGATATGGCGCCCACGGAGCAGCAAATCGCGGTGAACGACGAATTCAAGCAGCAATTGGCGCAAATCCAAACGCAGTTCAAACGTTTCGTGCAAAGCGAGACGCCGGCGTTCAATTCCACGCTGAAAAAGGAGCACGTCGCGGCGGCAATCGAGCCGTAACGCCGGCGCAAGACACCATGATTGCGCCGCACCAATTCGTGGTGTGCCAGGATTGCTGAGGTGCTTGAAGGAGGAGCCTCGCGGGAATATGCTGCGCGCAGGCGGAATTTTACGGCGAGGTGAAAAATGGGAAATTTGACGCGGCGGAAATTTTGCATGAGCGCGATTGCGGGTGGGATTGCGGCGAGCGCGAGCAAAGCGTTTGGCGCGGTGGCGGCGAATGGCGGAAAAAATCGAAGCGGCGAATTCGCGGCGGCGAATTTGCAGGAAGGGGCGGCAAAAGCGGGAAAGCGTCCGTGCATAATTTCGGCGCATAACGGGCTGCCTCATTTGGGCGCGGGAATGCAGGTGCTGCGCGCCGGCGGCGACACGATGGACGCGGTGCTAGCGGTAGTGACGCCGGTGGAGGACGACCCAAACGACAACACCGTGGGCTATGGCGGTTTACCGAATGAAGACGGCGTGGTGCAACTGGATGCATGCGTGATGCACGGGCCCACGCGGCGCTGCGGCGCGGTGGGCGCAATCGAAAAAATAAAAAATCCGGCGAGAGTGGCGCGCGTGTTGATGGAGCGGACGAATCATACGTTCATTGTGGGCCGGGGCGCGACGAAATTCGCAATTGACGAAGGATTCGAACCGATGGATTTGCTGACGGACAAATCGCGAATCGCGTGGCTGGCGTGGAAGGCGCAAAGTTCGAAGGACTGGCGGCCGGGGCTGGATTCGCCGGAGTTCAACAAAAATCTTGCGGAATTGCTGGACACGCCGGAGCGGCAGGCATGGGCTCCGTGGATACGCCAGGTGGTGGCGCATCCGCCGACCGGAACGATCAACTGTCTGGCGGTAAATGAAAAAGGAGAAATGTCCGGCACGACGACGACTGCAGGGCTGGCGTGGAAAATTTCCGGGCGCGTAGGCGATTCGCCGATTATTGGCGCGGGATTATTTTTGGATCAGGATGTGGGCGGAGCGGGCTCGACAGGGCGCGGCGAGGAAAACATCAAAATTGCCGGCGGGCATACGGTTGTGGAAATGATGCGGCAGGGAAAATCGCCGACGGACGCGTGCATGGAAGCGCTGCGTCGCGTGGTGCGGAATTATGCGTTTGATCCGTCGCGGCTGAAGATGTTCGATTTGCAGTATTACGCGCTGAATAAAGACGGAATTTATGGGGCGGCGTCGCTCTGGTCTTCGGACGCGGCTGGGAATGCGCTGAAATACGCGGTGCACGATGGGACGGAGGCCAAGGAGGTAGAATTCACGGCGATGTATAAGGGACACGGCGGGGATTATTAGGGGCGGTTAAAAATTAGGACCTAGATCCACTAGCGCGTCCAACGCTTCCTGACACTTAGGGAGCTGCGTCGACGGAAGCAGACGAAGACGCGTGCCAACACGTCCGGCACGGAGAACACCGAGAGCAGCGCAATGCTCTTGCGACGAGCGAAATGGGATCTGCGAGCGCAACAATAATGCGGCCGCCAAGTTTCTTGTTCGCAACATGGCTCACTTCTCGACGATGAAATTGCCGATAACGAGGGCGTCCATTCCCGAACTGAAGAAGGTGCGAATCGCGTCCGTAGGCGTGCAAACAATAGGTTCGCCGCGCAAATTGAACGATGTGTTCATCACTACAGGAACGCCAGTGCGTTCTGCAAATTGCCGGATCATTTCCCAATAGAGGGGATTGACGGACTTTTCCACGGTTTGCGGGCGGGCGCTGCCGTCCACGTGGGTGACGGCGGGAATCACAGAACGCTTCGAGGGTTTGACGGGTGCGGCCAAAATCATAAATGGCGAGTCCGTCGACGATTCAAGATACTCGCTTGCGACTTCGGCAAGCATGGATGGCGCGAATGGCCGCCACCACTCGCGAAATTTTACCGCGTTGTTGACGCGCACGGTCATCTCGGGGTCGCGAGGGTCCGCCAGGATGGAGCGGCAGCCGAGCGCGCGGGGACCGAACTCCATGCGTCCCTGAAACCAGCCCAAAATTTTTCCATCGGCAAGCAGGTTCGCGGCACAGGCGGCGGGATCGGTCGAGCGAGTATAACGGAGTTTGTAAGTGCGGAGCGCTTCTTCGATTTGATCCAAAGAAAATTCCGGACCCAGGCAGGCATTGCGCATCCTGGACAGCGGAAGCTTACCGCCATTTTTGAGATAGGGGGCAAGAGCCGCGCCCAAGCACACACCTTCATCTCCCGCGGCCGGCTGAATGAAAATACGGTCGACCAAACCGGATGCCAAAATTTTCCCATTTGCCTTCGAATTAAGCGCGACGCCGCCGGCGAGGCATAGATCGCGGCAACCAGTCCTTTCCAGTGCGACGCGGGCCAGTGTCATCATGGTTGCTTCGCAAGCATCCTGCACCGCGAATGCGACATTTTTGTAATGGTCGGCGATGTCACTTTCCGGTTCGCGCTTCGGACCGAGTTTTTCTTCGATGCCGATGGTCGCAGCGGATCCGCGGCCAAGGAGCCGCCGGACATTGACGCGGTACGGATGGCCGTCCTGTGAAATGAAGTCGCGCAGATCCACACCTGGCTGTCCGTAAGGAGCAAGGCCCATCACTTTCCACTCATCGCTCCACGGCTGAAAGCCGAGATAATGCGTAAACTGCGCGTAAAATAAGCCGAGCGAATTCGGCCAAGGAATCGTTTCGATGTGCTTGAGTTTGCCATTATCGCCGAGCCAAATCGAGCTGGCTTCCCAGGCACCACGGCCGTCAATCACCAAAATCGCGGCTTTTTCGAAGCCCGAGTAGGCGTAGGCACTAATCGCGTGGGCCATATGATGATCCACAAATTGGGGCTCTGCTCGCGTCGGGCTGAAATGATTCAAGAAACGGTTCCAGCCGCCGCCCTGGTGCCAAAGACTGGCGGAATTTCGCGTTGAGCTTATGAAATTGACATAGCTGAGCGGTACTTTACCGAGCGCGTAGCATTTCAGATCGTGATAGTAGGCGAGTTGCGGCCGCGGCCATCCGAAACAAACGTAGTTCAATGCATCCGCGCCAATCTTCGCAAAATCCAAGCACGCGCGAATCGCTCGAACAGGAAATTGCGCATCATGTTTTACACGGCTCAAGCGCTCCTCGGTAACGGCAAAGAGCAGTTCACCATCGCACACGATGCAGGCTGATGAATCGTGCATTTGAGAGTAATTGATTCCGAGAGTGATCATAGTAGGTTCGCCGTCATAATCAGGCACCCGCACAAACTTGCTCGGAGAAAATGCCACGGAGAGCAGCCGCCAGCGCGTCGATGGAATGATCTCGCGCGATTCGAAGCCTGCTGCACCTTTTGGGACTGTCCTTGAGTTCGTCGAGTGCTAATTGGACGGCTCGGCAGAGTCCGTCCGCGTCGTGGCCAAAATACACTGTTTCCGCGAATTCCCATAAATTCACAATGGGCGTCGAGACAACAGGGATGCCCCTTGAGAAATAGTCAAAGAGCTTCAGTGGAATGCAGTGAAAATTCTTGTTGTCGTAGCAATCGTAAGGCATGAAGCCCACATCCAAACTTGTAATCACTTCGCCTAGATCCTTTGCCTGCCTCCAAGGAATGGCATGCACGTTTGGGAGGGGCAGGCATTTTTCCGCGCCGAAATGGATAAAGTGCCAATCGGGCTGTGATGACAAGACTTGCCCGAGAAGCTGCGTATTCAAGCGGTTAGTAACCGGGCCAAGATAGCCGAGCCGGGGCCGTGGTATCTCGGGGAATTCGCCCACATTCGAACGATTGCCGGCGGCACCGGCGATAACTTCAGATTCGGACATCTGGGTGACTTGGGGAATCGAAACAATTTTGTCGCCGTACTTGGCGCTTAATTGGTAAAAGACGCTTTTGGGAATCGCGAGAGTCAAATCAGATAGTTCGATGAGCTTTTCCTGGCCGGGTTCAGGATAGTCCATGCAAACGTGCACGAGGGGGAAATTCTTCTCTTTCAGCTCGGTGCATAACGGGCCAAACCATTGGCCATGCGGGTAAACAACGATGGAATCCTCGAGCTTTAAAACGCCGGCCTGTTTTGCGATGCGGTCCGCCAAAAACCTGGCCTGAAGCCGTGATCCGAAAGGAATCTGATTTATCCTATGGCCCAGAAATTCAGGACCCCACCCGTGTATGCCTGGCTCGATTTCGCCCAGGGGCCGTCCGCGGTGCCGGAGACGAGAGACAGGATTTTCACAATAGAGGACCTTGGCCCCCAGTTTGGCGAAAGCAAGCGCCAATCTCTCCGGTACATTGAACGTCTGCCAGTTCCATCCTGAAATAACGATGACGTCTCGAAGCTTCAATGGCTTCCCCGAGGAGGAGGCGGTCATTTTGGGAGGCCATTGGGAACGGCAATTTGACGGCGGTGGATGAACGTTTGTGATTCGACTGGCTCGGCGTCGCCGACGAGCTTACGGGCGCGGCTGAAATTTTTGCGCGCATACCAATCGCGGACCTGGTAGAAACGCCGTGGCGAGATGAGAAGCGTTGCCAGGCATACAAACCACTTGAAGGCCTTGTATCCGGGCGTCGCATTCTTGTAGTCAACAAGGAAAGTCTTTCGTTGGGCGCGAAAATTGTCGATACGAGAAGCCTTGTCATACCTGAGCCGGAAATGTTCGAGTTCGAGGGCGTTCCCGGCAAAAAACGCGGCAATGACTTCCGGAGGTACACCCACCTCAGCGAGCCGTTGGGGAAGAATGTTGAGGTGGCATCGAACAATTTCGTTCTTTCGGCGGGCCTTTGCTATGTCGTCGGGTCCAAATTTAAACAGGTTTTCTGAGTGGAGCCGATAATAGCAGAGGGGTTTGTCGAGCAGGACAGCGCCACCTAAAGCGAACGCGAGAGTCAGAATCGGCATGTCAGCGCAAAAGACCAATTCTTCGGGAATCGGGCCTATTTGGTCGAGTACGGCACGGCGCACAGCGAGTCGGCTGGTTCCGAGGAAGATACAACCAGCGAGGGCGGTAGATACGGCGTCGATGCTAGATAGATCAAGGTGGCAACTCTTCTCGGGCACGAGGTACTCGGCAGGTGGCGCAGAACCCCTGACTTCAAAGAACCCGTGGCCGACGGCGGCAATGGTGGGATTCTTGTCGAACGCGTCGAGAACGGCGCGCAGTTTCCCCGGGGCCCACCAGTCGTCCGCGTCGAGGAAGGCGACAATCGGCGCGCTGGTCTTGGGGATTGCGGCGTTGAAGGCGGAGGCCTGGCCGCCATTTTCTTTGCGCAGATAGAGAACGCGGGCACCGAATTTTCGAATGATGGAGGCGGTATCGTCCGTCGAGCCGTCGTCAACGACGATGATTTCCATTTCGGAGGGAGAAATGTCCTGCTCGAAGACGCTGGCGAGCGCCTGTTCGAGGAAATGGGCCTGGTTGTAGGTGTCGATGAGCGCGGAAATGGCTGGGATGGTCATGGGCGGACTTTCTGGAGGCTGGAGGCTGGAAGCTGGAGGCTGGATGGGGCGCGATCTTCAGCCAGGGCGAGGAGTTCGCGGGAAAAGTCTTCGACAGGGTCGGGCGGGACGAATTTACGGACATCCATGGCGGCCTGTTCGCCCATTTCCTTGAGGCGGTGACGATTTTCCCAGGCGCGATTCATGGCTTCGTCGAGAAGTTCGACAGTGGGCGCTTTGACGAGGAAGCCGTTGACGTTGTCGCGGAGAAGTTCGCGGACACCGCCCACATCGGTGGCGATGGCAGGACGGCCGCAGAGCATGGCTTCGACGAGGGCGAGTGGCAGGCCTTCGTGGCGCGACGGAAGAATCAAAGCGTGATGGGCAGCCCAGATTTTCTCGATATCGTCCGCAAATCCGCAAAATTGCACATTTGAAAGGTCAAGATTTGCAGCGAGGCGGCGGAGGCTGCGTTCATTTGTGCCTTTGCCAACCAAGGAAAGATGCATATTCCGCGAGCGCCAATGCGGGAGGGCGAGAACTTGCAAGAGCAAGTCCTGAGCCTTCTGCACAATTTCCAGGCGGCCGACACAAGCGAGACGCAGCCCATCAGCGGCATCGGATGGCCAAGGCGGCCGCGCATCGTAGCGGATGTTAAACGGATTGCGGACGATGCGGGCGTTGCGAAGCGGAGTGGCAAACTGGCGACGGGACATGGCGAGGTTGGCGTCGGAGACAAAATAGGCCGCAGAGGCAGCCTCGTAGGCGGCGGCTAGCCTTTCAGCCGCATCGTCATCGGGCCACCAGGATTCCGCAGCGGTATGCGAAACGGGCGCATAGCTTAAGCCGCAGGAATGCGCTGCCTCCATCCAAGGTAGGCCGTCAGTATTCATGCTTTGCGAAATGACGACCAAATCAGCGTTCCGCCCGATTTTTGACAGGTGCCTGCAGGCGTATTCGCGCCACGGAGGGAGCTTGCGGAGGGCGCGGCGAGGAAGAGAAGGCGCGGGGCGCAGAAAAATACGGCAACCCAGAGAGCGGAGATGCTCGACCTGTTGAACGGGCTTGCCCCACTCTTTGACGCTGATGCTGACTTGCACGCCTTGCTGGGCGAGGCGTTCGGCGGTGGCAGCCCAGAGGACTTCGCTGCCGCCCCAGGGGTGGAATTCGTTCGCGGCGATGAAGACGATGGCGGGCATCTCAGGCGCTCTTCTCGGGCACGACGCATTCGGCTGGCCGAACCGGAGCGGGCTTGGCAGACGCGGCGGGACGGCCGGAATAGCCGAGGGCGCGCATACCGGGTGCCGCTTCGCGGGAGATAATCCATCGCTCGTAGGCATGAAGACGCGGGCGAAAGGCGCTTCCGCCGACCTTTTGCAAAAGCGCTTCGCTTTCGTTGAGTCTGATGCCGAGCCAGGATTCCAACCGGCGAAAATCAAAATTCCCGCTGACTAAATCTTCATATCTCACCTGCATGGCAGGAAAATCCGAAGGCAACTGCGACCAACTGACGGCGATGCGGTTCCATTCTCCGGCGAAGCTCGCGGCGGAGTTTATGAGGACTCCGGGATGTTGCACGTAATGGTCGTTTGAGCCGCCGTCGGCGAAAGAGCGGTAGCAATCGAACGGATGACGAGTGAGAAGGATGAATTTCGCGTTGGGATAGAGCCAGCGCAGCAGAACGGCGGCGGTCGCGTCCAGGCGAACTTCTTTGAAGCCCCAGCGAGAAAAGCCATGCTGGCGAGCAGGTTGGCCGAGCCAACGATTAAACAGGCTGCGCAGCCCGAGCCTGAAATTATCGTTGGAAGGGTGCAGGTGCGGAATCCACGATTTGGCCAGATCGGGCGAACCAGGGCTGGGCTGGCGCTGCCGGTAATCGAAAAACTCCGGACTCATGAAGTCGCTGAGCATCTGCGAGAGGAGCGCGGCGATGTTCATTTCGCCCATCGGCTCTCCCCACAGCAGGAGACAGGGATCAGTGACCAGGATGCGTTGGAGGAGCGTTGAGCCGGTGCGCATCCCGGTGGAAAGAAGGAAGATGGGGGCTTCGGA
>DASYYQ010000116.1:0-98263 GCA_035933545.1 Candidatus Acidiferrales bacterium
GGGGGGCATTCTGCTGACGATATATCTCGTCGTTCTGTGGGCTTTTCTGGCCTTTCGCGTGTCGTCGACATCGTCGCGGGATGCGTTCGCGGCGGCGTGGCCCCGACGGAGCAACCCATCGAAGACGCCGATCATTCAGGGCCGATCGAATTCGCCGGCGATGGTTTTTGCATTGTGAGCGATAGGTTCGGACATTAGGGTTCCTGATTTGTTTCCAAGCGAGCGGCGGGTGCTGAATGGTATTGATTTAACCGGGCCAAAGATTAGAAGGCAGTTCATCGAAACTGAAAAGTGGAGGCTGCAATGAATCGAGGGATCAAGACTCGGAGATGGCTTGGCTGGGCGATGGCGTTTGCCGTGTCGTTCGGGATTTCTGCTCTGCCTGCATTTGGCCAAATCGACCGCGGGGCTATCGCGGGAAGGGTTCTCGACGCCTCCGGAGCAATCGTGCCGAATGCGACGGTGACGATTACAAATAAGGCCACGGGAGTTGTCGTGACCACGCCTGTCGATGCCGCCGGAGAATATCAGGTCCTGACATTGATCCCCGGCATATATTCTGTGAAAGCCAGTGCCAACGGATTTGACAGTGTCTTGCGCGATGGCATTACTTTGCACGTGCAGGATCACCTTTCCATTAATTTTGTCCTGAAAGTAGGGTCGGTCAAAACGGAAATCGTGGTGACCGGCGGTGAGTCAATGCTGCAGACCCAAACAGCCGATGTCGGAAGCGTCGTGAATGAGCGGCGCATCAACGATCTTCCCCTCAACGGGCGCCGTTACGCCGATCTGGCGCTGTTGGAACCGGGAGTTGCCAAGGATTACAGCGCGGCTAACCCTGCGCCCGACCGGTTCAGCGTCAGCGGGAATAGCGAACTCCAGAACAACTTTTTGCTGAACGGCATCGACAACAATTCCTTCTCGGAAAACCTGCAGGAATTGTCGGTGCAAGTGGTGCAGCCGCCGCCGGACGCTCTGCAGGAGTTCAGAATACAGACCCGCACGTACTCCGCTGAATTCGGTAACTCTGCGGGAGCAGTGATCAACGCGACCATCAAGTCAGGAACGAATGCGTTCCACGGGGACCTGTACGAGTTCTTGCGAAATAAGGTCCTGGATGCAAACACGTGGATTAACAATGTGACTGGTACTCCGCGCGGAGGGTTCTCTCAGAATCAATTCGGCGGCACATTGGGCGGGCCGATCATGAAGGACAAGCTGTTTTTCTTTGGCGATCTGGAACGGTTCACGAGCCGGGAAGGCACCACGGTCGAGAGCACGGTTCCGACGCCGCTGATGACGCAGGGCAATTTCACGGAATTGCCGTACGCCTTAAACAACCCGCAGGTCCCCGGACAGTCTGGATGCTACGTCGGGAACATTATCCAAGCGGGTTGCTTCGATCCGGTTGCTCAAAAGCTAATGAGCTTGGTAGCTGGTACGGCGACTCCGAACGTCCCATCTGCGGTAGCTGTGGAAGGCACCCCTGGAAGTTGGACAGGAGCGCCGAACTACGTGTATCCGACGTCGATCCCCGATGACGTGTATTCTCTGGATGGGCGCATCGATTACACCCTCAGCCCGAAAGATCAGATATTTGGAAGCTACAGCTACCGGCACGTGAACCGGCAAGACCCCAAGTGGACCGGCAATCCCTTGATCGGCCAGGGCAATTTCGCGACGCAATATCGCTGGCATCAGCAGTCGATCGCGTTGGGTTGGACGCATACGCTTTCGAACACAATAGTCAATGACTTGCGATTCGGCTTTAACCGGGACTACGCCCACAGCGATCCCAACGGATTAACTGCTGGCACCTCCCAGGCCGAGACCGCTATTGGTCTGTCCGGAATCCCGAATGGACCGGGATCTGCTGGCATACCTCCGTTCTTTATCAGCGGCCTCACGACAGAAGGGTCGGCAGCCTGGCGACCTCAGTATCAAATTTCGCAGGCGTGGAACGCCGTTGAGAACCTGAACTGGCTGAAAGGCACGCACAGCTTCAAATTCGGTTATCAATATCTGCGGCGGAGCGACAACTTTCTCGACATCGAAGCTCCTCAGGGCCTCATTTTGGAAACCGGAGTGATCACCGGCAGCGAATCGATGGCCCTGCCCGATTTGCTGCTCGGAGACGTGAATCTCGCAATTTTCACGACACCCCACGTGGTCCATTATTTCGCACCGGGACACTCCTTCTATGCGATGGACACCTGGAAGACTACTTCTAAACTCACTCTGACCTATGGCCTGCGGTACGAGCTTTTTGCTCCACTGATAGATAGGAACAACCAGACTACAAACTTCACGCCGGCGAGCGGCGGAGGACTCATTACCGCAACGCCCAATGCGTCCGGTTGGTACAATCGTGCGCTGATCCATCCAGACTTCAAGAATTTTGCTCCGCGCTTTGGCTTTGCCTATCAAATGCTGCCGCGCTTGGTCTGGCGGGGTGGATATGGAATTTTCTATCAACACGAAAATCGCATCGGCTCGGAATCCTTAATTCAACTGAATCCGCCGCAATTCGTCGATACTGTAGAGGTGACGGGGGCGACCAGCGCCGTGTTTCAGCTGCAGAATGGATTTCCCTCATCAATTGTTAATGCGACCGCCCCGCCGCTATACGATCTCCAGATACGGGCGCAGGATCCGAACGAGCGGACGCCGTATGTTGAACAAACAAGCTTCGGACTCGAATATCAGCTTGCGAGTGACACAGTGCTCTCGGCGACGTACGTTGGCAATTGGGGGCGGAAGGAACAGCGCGTACGGGATTACAACCAGCCGATGGTCACGGGCTTCGACACAGGCTGTCCGATTTTGCAGTATCCGTACGCTAACCTGAACACGGTAACGACCGTCGATACGTTTGCCGGCGCAGGTAATCCCTGTGCGAGTTCTGGTTCGCACGCGTATCTGGAAACGGCCACGAATGACGGAAATTCGGACTACAACGGTCTCGAGCTCTCGTTGCGGCGCACGGCGTCCAAGAACATAAGTTACTCGCTGGGCTACACCTTCAGCCATGGTCTGGCCAATTACCGCGACAACTTGACGGCCGGACAGCTGCCTCAGAATTCGTACAACTATGGCGCCGAGATGGGCAATTCGGTATTTGACGTTCGTAGCCGCTTTGTCGGGAACTTCCTTTGGCAACTGCCGTTCGGACAGGGCCAACGCTTCATGTCCGGTGACAACGTGGCCGGCCGTTGGCTGGGGGGATGGCAATTCAACGGAATCATCACCTTGCAAACCGGAACTCCGTTTACCGTCACTGCAAATAATGATGGGTTAGTGGACGGCAATAACCCCGTGTATGCGAACTGTATCGGAGATCCTTACGCTGGCGCGACGACCAATCACAATTTGTACACAACCACGGGGTTTATCATCAATCCGGCGGCGTTTTCGCAACCAGGCCCCGGACAATTCGGGACATGCGCTCCGTATCAGTTTTATGGCCCCGGAATCCAGATGTGGGATCTGAGCTTGTTCAAGCAATTCAAGTTTACAGAGCGATATCAGCTGCAATTTAGAACCGAATTTTTCAATGCGTTCAACCATCCCAACTTCGCAAACCCAAGTGCGGATATCGGTTCGCTAGGTTCGTTTGGGAAAGTTTCCAACACGCTTGCGCCGATTCTGGGTAACGATTCCGGCGGACCGGGCGATCCTCGTGAAATCCAATTCGCACTCAAGCTATACTTCTAACGCCCGAAGCGAGAGCGGCGAGAGCCGCTCTCGCTTCTTCTCTCGAGTGTTTCTGATTCGAATACCGGATGGCACCGAACGTCCTTCTAGGAGGTTGGTTTGGCGGTTACGTGTCGCGTGACGACAGCGCAAGCAACGATCAAATTCCTGAAAAACCAGTATGTCGAACGAGACGGAGTCGAGCGTCCTTTTTTTGCAGGTTGCTTCGGAATTTTTGGGCACGGGAACGTGGCGGGAATCGGGCAGGCGCTACAGCAGAACGAGGACTTCCCTTATTACTTGAGCCGCAACGAACAAGCCATGGTGCACACGGCGGTGGCGTTTTCGAAGATGAGCAATCGCTTGCGCGCGTTCGCGTGCACATCTTCGATTGGCCCTGGAGCGACCAACATGGTAACCGGAGCCGCGACAGCCACAGTGAACCGCATTCCTGTGCTTCTGCTCCCGGGTGATATTTTTGTTCGACGCAACGTCGCGCCAGTCCTGCAGCAGCTCGAATCGCCGCAGACACAGGATATTTCGGTCAATGATTGCTTCAAGCCGGTCTCCCGCTATTGGGACCGCATCTCGCGGCCCGAGCAACTTCTGACCGCCTTGCCGGAAGCTATGCGTGTAATGACTTCTCCGGCCGAAACAGGAGCCGTCACGCTCAGCATGCCGCAGGACGTACAGGCGGAAGCTTTGGAATATCCATCTGCTTTTTTCGATAAGCGAATCTGGAGCGTTCTGCGCGCGCGAGGAGACGCGCATGCGATGCGTCGCGCAGCCGAAATGATTCGCGCGGCGCGGCAGCCATTGCTCATAGCAGGTGGAGGTGTGATCTACTCGGAAGCTTCAGGAGCCCTCGCTACATTTGCGGAACACACGGGAATCGCTGTCGCGGAAACGCAAGCCGGAAGAGGTTCGCTGTCGTTCGATCACCCGCAGTGCCTGGGCGCCATGGGCGTAACCGGCACTCCTGGAGCCAATCTGTTGGCGCGTGATGCCGATCTGATTATCGCGACTGGCACGCGATACACCGATTTCACGACCGCTTCGAAGACTGCATTTCAGAATTCGGCGGTCAAATTTGTCAACATCAACGTGGCGGAATTCGACGCAGGGAAACACGGCGGCGTGCCGGTGGTCGCGGACGTTCGGACGGCTCTCGAGGAGCTTGCGCAACTCCTCGCTGGATATCACACACCGGTCGAGTATCAGCAGCGCGTCCGCAGGTTTCGGGATGATTGGAATAAGGAAGTGGGTCGGCTTTTTCATCTTCAGCACGGCCTCCCGGTCAGTCAGAGCGAAGTCATTGGCGTAGTAAGTTCAGTTTCGGAGCAGCGTGACGTCGTTGTCTGCGCGGCGGGTAGTTTGCCCGGAGATCTTCACAAATTATGGCCTGTGCGAGACCCAAAAGGTTATCACGTGGAATACGGCTACTCCTGTATGGGCTATGAAATCGCGGGTGCCCTTGGCGTGAAAATGGCGTCGCCGGAACGCGAAGTCTACGTCATGGTAGGCGACGGATCCTATTTGATGATGGCGCAGGAGATCCATACGTCCATTCAAGAAGGGATCAAATTAAATATCGTGGTGCTCGATAACCACGGATTCGGGAGCATCGGCGCTCTGAGTGAATCGTGCGGGAGCGGCGGATTCGGCACAGAATACCGGTTCCGTAAGGACGGAAAGCTCCAGGGAAGTACGGCAAACGTTGATTTTGTCGCGAATGCGCGAAGTCTCGGCGCCGAAGCTGCCTGCGTTCGCACTCTCGATGAATTAAGGCAGGCGCTCGTCGCCGCACGAGCGAGCAAGCGAACCACTGTGACGGTAATTGAAGTCGATCGCAACGCGCGTGTTCCCGGCTATGAATCGTGGTGGGATGTCGCCGTGGCGGAGGTCTCGGAAATGGAGAACGTGCGCGGAGCTCGCGAGGCTTACGAAAAAGCCGTGAAGCGGGAGCGGCGTTTTTTCTGAAGCTGGAGTGACTAGGGATTCGTCGAGCATTCAGGAGCAATGAAAGGCGGGCACCGACGCCGTTCTCCCGGGAGGTTGACATGCCAGAAACTTCTTATACGCAGGAGGTACTGATTCACCCGACTCCCGTCGCACAGGACAAATCCGGAGTGCTCGTGTCGGTTACGCGGGAACAGGCAAGGTGGGGCACGATTAACTTCTCGGCGCGCCGGTTAGTTGGCGGGCAGTATTGGCAGAGCAATACGCGGGACGAGGAAGCCGCTCTCGTCGTCCTGGGAGGCAAAGCGACGCTGGACTGGGGCGAAGGGCCGCGCGAAATGGGCGGGCGCAAGGACGTTTTCAACGGGTTTCCGTACGCGGCGTATCTGCCGAGCCGTACTCCTTTTGAAGTCTCCGCGATCACCGATTGTGAATTCGCGGACTGCCGCACTCCTTCTTCGGCGCGGTTTAGTCCACGAATCATTACTCCGGCGGATTGCCGTGAGGAAATTCGCGGCGGAGGAAATTGCACTCGCCAAATCGTCGATGTCATTCGCCCGGAGTTCCCTGCCGATAAACTCTTGATCTGTGAGGTTTATACGCCAAGCGGGAATTGGTCGAGCTATCCTCCGCACAAACACGATGTTCACAATCCGCCGTTCGAAGTGGACCTCGACGAAACTTATTATTACCGGATCAGCAAGCCGGAGGGATACGCGTTCCAGCGCCTGTACGACGCAGCGGGAACGCGCGACAGCACCCTAACACTTGTCGACGGCGATTTGGTGCTTATTAAGGATGGCTACCATCCTGTCGTCGCGGCGCACGGGTACGACGTCTACTACCTCAATGTACTTGCGGGCAGTGCCCGTTCGATGGCTGCCAGTGATGATCCGCGCTATGCGCACCTCCGCAAGACCGCCTTGGAGCG
Organism: Candidatus Acidiferrales bacterium; assembly: GCA_035933545.1. Taxonomy (GTDB): domain Bacteria; phylum Acidobacteriota; class Terriglobia; order Acidiferrales; family UBA7541; genus DAHUXN01. The sequence continues at coordinate 6,584 of DASYYQ010000116.1, forward strand.
TGATCCTCGCGTGCCCTTGGTTCGCCCCAGCGGGACGGAACGCAATTCGTAAAGGTTTTTTCTAGCGTGGCAGGAATTCTGCCGGAAATTATCTCAAGGCCGGCTGATGCGTGGCGCGGGAGTCTCGCACTGGACATTTTTCGCCGTGCGGTTCGGCACCAAGAAAGGAGATTGTGGTAATGCCATACCAGATCGGAATCGTTGGAGCGGGAGGCGTAGGAAGCATACACGCCGCTATCCTAGCGAAGGATTCGCGTGTGAAGCTTCGCGGCTTTTTTGACGTGGAGACCTCACGCGCGCAAGCAATAGCTGCGAGGTTCGGGGGTCAGGCTACCCGATCGCTTGAGGAACTTCTCAAGGAATGTGACGCCATTTTTGTTTGCACTCCCAATACGACGCATGAAGAAGTCGCCATGCAAGTTCTGGAAGCGGGCAAGCATGCTTTTTGTGAAAAACCCTTCGCGCTGAATTTGGAATCGGCGACGCGATTGCGTAATCGCGCGACCCGCTCTGGACTTCTTTATCAGCTCGGCCATAACCGCCGTTTTGCGCCGGTCTACAAAATTCTTAAGGGCGCGATCGACAGAAACGAACTCTTGCCGCTTTCCGTCCACGCCAAAATGAACCGCGGCGAACTGGTGAACCCTCCGTGGGTTTGGAACGCCAGCCTTACCGGGGGCTTTCTGTACGAAACTCCGGTGCACATGTTCGATCTGATGATGTTTTTCTTTGGGAAAGTAGATTGGGTGGAGGTGGCTGCGCGCGCTCACGAACATGACGAATTGGATGACTTTTCCATCTTGCTCAGTTTTCAATCCGGCTTGCAGGCGACGATGAAAACGTTCGCGCACGCCACCTGGCACTTCCCTTTCGAACGCTTTGAAGTTTACGGAATGCACTCGACGTATGAGACGTTCGAGATGGAAAGAATTTCCTTCACCAACAGCCTGGAAACGCGCACAACCACCTACGACTTTTCTCTCGCGACCATGCACGAGAAATGGGGCTACATTGAAGAAGACCGGCTCTTCGTCGATGCCCTCGAGGGCAAATCGCCTACCCCCGTCACTGCCGACGACGGTTATAACGTCGTTGAATTGATCGAAGCTTGCTATCAAAGCGCTAGAGAAGGCACGCGCGTCAACCTGGGGGCGCTGGTCAAGGAGCGCTGAATTGGATAAATTGTCCGAGCGAATTCACTTTGCCTCCGCTCCTGTCAGTTGGGGCGTGCAAGACGATCCCGGTCCGGCCTGGAAGCAACCCCACGAGCAAATCCTGCAAGAAATCGTCTCCGCGGGCTACGCGGGTACGGAATTAGGGCCCTACGGATTCTTCCCCACCGATCCTGCATTCCTGAATAAAACACTGCAGCGTTTCGGATTGACCATGCTTTCGTCTTTCGTTCCCGTTCCGATCACCGAACCGTCGCGCGCAGAAAAAGTGATCGAGCAGGTCCGCAGGGTCGGCGCGCTGCTCTCCGCATTGGGCGCTCCGCTGCTCGTCCTCGCCGATTGCCAAACGCCTCAACGAACGGAAATCGCGGGTCGAGTTCCAGCGGATGGAAGCAAATCGCTGACACTCGCTCAATGGAAAGATGTGGGAGGGATCATCTCCCGGGTCGAGCAGTCTGCCGCCGAATTCGGTCTCCGCGTTGTTTTCCACCCTCACGTCGCCACTTTCGTCGAAACCCCTATGGAGGTGGAATGCCTTTTCGATGCGTTGGCTGGCACGCAGGTCGGTCTGTGTCTGGATACCGGGCACTGCGTTTACGGAGGCGGAGATCCAACGGACGAGGCGCGGAAATACGGTTCTCTGCTGCAGTATGTGCATATCAAAGACATCAACGCGCGCATTCTGGGAGAAGCTCGGCGTCAGAAACTTAACTTTGAACAGGCGATTGCCGCTGGAGTATTTTCCCGGATCGGAAGCGGATGTATTAATTTCGACGGTTTCTTTCGATTCTTGGCCGAAAGCAAGTATTCGGGATGGGCCATCGTGGAGCAGGACGTGATCTACGGCAAGACAGCCGTTCCGCCCGTAGAGAGCATGCGTGCCAGTCTCAGCTATCTGAAAAATGTAGTGTCTAATCTCTCGTCCGCGCGTCAACTCGGGTAAACATTCTACCGATCGGAAGCAACAGCGAACTGGCTTACGCCGCTTGGAGCCTCATCTGCTGTCCGAATGCCCGAACATATTCGGCCAACACTTGTCGAGCGACATAAGAACGGCCAACCAGAGGATTTTTCTCTAGGGCTGCTAGTGCCAGTTCGCGTGAATGCTCTATAGAAGCGCGTACGGTGAGCCGTTCATATTCTTTTACTTGGAGCAGTAAGGGACGAACAGCTTCCGGGGCGTGTCCTACCCCGGGCGCATGAACACCGCGAGAAGAGACTTCGCACGGCAGTTCTACCGCGTCGTCGGGATCGAGATCCTCCAGCGCTCCGCCATTGCGAATAGTAAGAGGAATCAAGGAAGGCGATTCTGCGTGCAACGCCTGCAGGACGAGCAGCGCAATTCGCTCGTAACCCGAAAACTCCGAATAGAGTTCCTGATTCTCTTTGCGCCACTGGCCGGCCGACGCTTCAATGCTGAAGTATGAGGCGTTCCGCTCGCGCAGATAATCTTCATAAATTCCGATTAGTTTCGACTCGGGTGCCTGCGCGAGCTTCTGAAACAGCCGTATGTTCATCGTTACGATGGCCTGCCCGCGCGATTGGCCGCTTTGTTTTGTGTTCTTGTATGCCTTATCAGGGAAATAATAAAAGTAGAGATATTCCGTGGGCAGCAACTTCAATTGTTGAATAAACTCTGGTGGGAAAAGCCCGCGTCGATAGCATTTCTGAATGATTTCGGGTGAAGACAGCACCCTCGGGAGTAGTTCCGTGCCAGCCTCGTCGCGAATCGACCGCACCCAGCCTAAATGATTCAATCCGAGGTAGTCGAATCGCAGTCCAAGCGGACTTCGGTCCAGCGCATGGGCGATTGCTTCAAACGTTTCTAAAGGAGTATCACATACGCCAATGAGATCGACTCCACTATGATTCAATAGTCCCTGCGAAATGATTCCGACTGGATTTGTGAAGTTGATGACCTTGGCGCGCGGAGCGGTACGTTCAATCAGGTGCGCATATTCCAGCATCGCACTCAAATTCCGCAGGGCGCATGCGAAGCCGCCTGCGCCCACCGTTTCCTGGCCAACCAGCCCATGTGCCAAAGCAATCGTTTCGTCTTTGACTCGCGCATCGATACCACCTACGCGAATGCTCGTGATGACGTAGTCCGCTCCTTCCAAAGCACGCTCGGGATCGGAATAAGCTGTGAGGCGCGCACGCAGTCCCCCGCGCTTGCCCATCGATTCCGCAACCCTCTTCATGACCTTCACGCCCTCAGGATCGATGTCCCACAACGCCAACTCATCCAGCCGCAGGTTGCCGCCAAGCCCCGCGAGACCGTGGACCAGCAGTGGCGTTCGGACCCCCGCGGCTCCGATAAGAGTAATCTTCACGATGGCGCTATCTCCTCTGTGACCATGGCGCGACGCGAATTTGCCAAGCGCGACGCAATTTTCGTTCCCGCTTCCCAACGTCATTTCAGCGAAGCTTCTTCATCAATTTCTTCAGTCTCTCCTGCGTCGGGATTGCACAAGATCCTCCGGCGCCGGTCGTTGCGAGTGCTCCGCAAATATTGCCGGCTCGCAAACAATCTTCCAGTGGCCACCCGGCAAGATAGCCATGAAGGAAACCGCCGTTGAAAGCATCGCCCGATCCCGTCGCATCCACTGCACGCACGCGAATCGATTTCACGCGCACGATTTTTCCCTGACGAACGGCCAGAGACCCATCGGGACCAAGCTTAACGACAGGAACTCGAACCCAGCGCGCCAATTTCCTTGCGGCTGCTTCGACCGTCTTTTCTCCCGTCATGGCCATTGCTTCCGGTTCATTGGGAAACGTGAATTCAAATTCCTTCAGCAAAGACGGCAATAGCGGAGACGCGAGCACGTCGAGATTCCATCCCAAATCCACCGAAACCGTCACTCGCTTGCGCAGTTTGCGAATCACCGTCATCCACACGTGGGGAGGCCGCAGCGCACACGCCATATGAACATGTCCTGCTCTCCGCAACTGCTCCTGCACACCACTATGCGCCAAGAGTTTTTCCATCTTTGCATTGATTCTGTCATCGGTGATCATCATGCGATCGCCTTCGTAAGCGGCGCAGACGGTGATCGCGGTTGGTAAATGCAGGTCGAATTCAGAACCTTGCGTAGAGATGCCGCTCTGAATTAGCCTCTGCCACTCCGGATTCACAAGTGCATCCCGCCCGACCCGAGTAATAGCAGTTACCTTAGTTCCTAATCTTGCCGCTACTAGTGCAGTTGTTGCCAGGCCGCCACCGGGAAACCGCGCAAAGCTAGCGGTCTTCACCTCTTCGCCCATCCGGGGAACCCTCGGCAGGTTGTAGAACACCAGATCGAAAAAGAATTCACCAAAGACCACCATGCCTCGGTCGCTTCGAGCGGAGGCGGGAGTCATCATCGCTCGAATGATAGCAGAGTTGAGGTGGCGCACAAAGAAACGAGGCAAATACGCCGAAACGTTTTGGTGTTTGTATTTTCGCGGCTTACAGGATGTTTCAGATCAGCATCCCAGCAGAAATCTCTCTGCCGTTGCTATTGCGACGCCACCTGAACAAGTACATGGTGGCCGGGGAAAAGCCGAACATGCCAACGAAAAGATTGCGCGGGAATGTGCCTTGGGCCGCGTTGAACTTCATGACTTCGTCGGTTATCGAACTGCCGTGCGAAAGCGATACGGTTTTCCCGTGAAAGTTGTTCCTGGAGCGCGCGCTTGAATCGCTGGCGAGTTGATTCGAGTCGCCGTCTCTTTCGGGTCCATTTTCTTACCGAATTGCGCGAAACGCGGTATCGCTGCCCGATCCCCACGCCACGCAGCGCCGAGATTCTGCGAGTTGCAAGTTCGTCTACAGGCCTGCCCAGCGCAGTCAAGAACAGGAAATTGCGAATGGAGCGAAGCAATTTTTTCGACACCACTTCGCGTTGGAAATCGGTGCTTCCGATGACCGGATGCGCGAGCGCGCCTTCCAGTTCGTCGCGACCGAGTTGGTTGATCAGGCCGCGCGGCACCGTCGAAGGAATCATCTCGTCACGTTGGCGCGGTATTGGTAGAGAACTAAGGACGGGAACTCCCGAAGGCGGTGAAAGTGCGGATTCGAATTCAGCCAGTGGGGAGCAGGTTCTGCTGGCGCGTCGGGGTCATCTTGCCGGTAGGCGATCAGAATGTTGTCGTTCGGCAGATTCTTCAATGACGCGTACAGATCTTGGCGGTTCTCCGGCAGAGAATCCACTTTGAAACATCTGTAGTAGGCAAAGTCCGGATAATTCATGTTTGTGTACAGAACCGCGGAAGGCGATGCGGTGCGGTTTAGGAACTCAGAGACTTCCATTTCTTCTGAAACAGAGTGGTCAATAAAGCTGTAATCAAAACGGTAGAAGTTGTGCTGTTTGGTGTTGATTTGCATCCATGCACCATGACCATCGCTGCCCCCAAGTCCCGCACAAACCGCATATCGCGCAAAACAAGTCCTCAATCGCATGGTCATCGTTCTCTCTGCGCGGAATTCCTTGCGGGAGCGCCGCTACCGAACTCCCGCGCCGCAGTCGCCTGTGCGTGTTCCCCGTACTGTGAATTTCAGCGTTACGCTGCGGCTGGCCTTCGGAGTGACCGTCCTCAGCGCTGAAAAGCCCGTGGCGCTCACATTCCCTTGCACGTGCACACTACGGTTCAAGCAGTCCACGTCATAGGAAATTTTTCCGCCCGTGCTTTTCAAGTCTCTCACCGAGCACACGTCTTTCTCTTTCAACGTCGAGACAGCTTGGTCATTGAAAATTTTTTCCGGATTGCCCAGATCTTTCGCGGTAATGCATCGCGTGCTGGTTCGCGACTGGTTTTGCCGCTGGCCTTGAACTTCGTAAGTAATCGTCACCGTGTATTTCCCCGGCTTCAAATCCACATTCGCGGGCGCGGCAAGCGCCGCGAATGAACCGGAGAGTGCAATGACAACCAGCGTTTTGAAAGTGTTCTTTCGCGTCATGATTTTCGTGGCTTTTCATCGCTGCTTTTGTCTCTGGTTTTATTGCGCGCTATCCGAGACCTGAAACGACCAAAGCGTGTCGAACATCAACCCGGGACCTTGCCCGCGCGCTACATCTCCGCCAGAAACTTTCTCGTCCCGTGAGACCGGACGCAGCACCACCGCATATTCGCCCGGGTAAAGCGGCGACAGCGGCGACACTTGGTATTCGCCGGGTGCTGTCTTTTGCAAATTGACGGCAACGCGATCCTCCACGAACGACGAGTAGATTTTCCAATTCGCGGCTTCCTGCGACCGCGCATTCTCTTTGCCGCGCGTCGCGCCTACCAGCCGGCACGTATTCTGCGCAGGCGTCAGCCTCACAATTTCCGGCGCGAATTCGTTTGGATTCACCCCCGGCGCCTTTGCGAAGTTCACGGAAAAGGATGGCGTGGCCGTCTGCAGGACAGTCGCCGAGGTTGGACCCGGCACGCCCCACACATAAGTCACAGTCGGCTGCCGCCGCGCGAGCAGGCCATTAAAAATTCCTCCGCCCTGAACCACAGCCTCGCCTCCAATGCCGTTGTTTATGTGCCCCGCTGCGCTCCACGACGCGTCGCTCACGCCGGCCTGAATGCCCTGCGTCACCGCCGAATCTCCCGAGAGACTGGCCAGCGACGTCGGCTTCGTCTTCGTCTCCTGCTTGAGTCGCTGAATCCTGCATTGGGCGATTTCCGGCAACTGTTCCCTGAGGAAGAAACGAGCCGGCAAATGTCAGTAGCAAGGTCCCAATCGCTGCTCCAACGGCAGCCATTTTAAAGCCCGCCATGCCGCCCACTTTCCGCGCTCGAAACGAACTTGCCCTTTCGCGCTCTCATCGTCGATAACCCCTCGGGTCAGCGATACCGAAGCCGGAGCACGTCAGAAGACGAGCGTTTTATCCGCAGCTTGAGCCCAAGCACTCAACTCGTCCATCGAACTTCGCTGCGCTCCCTGAGCGAGCATCTCCGGCTTTATGCCTCGCGCGTCCATGCAGGAACCACAGACACCGATCTTCGCCCCTTTTGCCGAGAGGACCTTCAGCATGCGTTCCAGGTTGTAGTAGCCGCTCGGGGTGACCTGTCCTGCCACGGCGCAGGACGCGGCATCACCGATCAAGAAGACAGATATCGCGGTACCTTCCACCTTGGCTAGCGATGCCGCCAGCCGCAGGCCGTTGTAGCTCCGCTCTGTCCCATACGGCGGATCATTCAGGATTAACAGGTACTGCATAGCAACCTCCAGGGAGAACCGTCCCTAAACGGAAACCGGAATTCCATATGCCCTGCTCCCAGCATTGAGCGCCAATCCGTACAGATCGCGTCGCCATCCAGGGGCGGATAGCCACCACTTTTCAAGAAGCACTTTGCCAACATGCCAGGCTTTCCCGATTCGCCTGAGCTTCACCTCTGGGGAAGGCTCCGCGAAGAAATTGCCATAGGCAAACCCGGCCAGATCTTCCCCCGCTTCCAGCATGCAGTACCCATCCCCGCAGAAGGTTTGGTCGGGTTTTCGTCCTTGGACTTGTGCCGCAATCCTGGACGCGACGACCTCTGCGTGTACGTGCGCAAAGACTCCAGCCTTAGGGAGCATCAATGGCACATCTGGTTTCCAACGCCCTGGAACGGGAATAGCCGTCACATCGCCGACAGCGAATACACCATCATGCGTGGTTTCCAGCGTTGAGGGGGTGACGGGGATCCAGCCTCCTGCATTCGTAAGACCCGCTTCGCGCACTAAGCGAGGAGCGCGATGCGGAGGAATTACGACCAAAAGATCGCAATTGTCTGCTGTCCCTTGCTGAAACCGGGCGGACTTCGCTGTGGGATCGACAGCAACTAATTTGTGCCCCGGATGAAACTGAATGCTCTTTGCTTGGAGCATTTGAAGGACGGCCTTGCCCAATTCTGGCCCCGCGACCGGCATCGGTTGCGTTTCCGGCGTGTAAAGGTGTACCTCGACTTTGTCCGAGAGGCCACGCCGTTGAAAGTAATCTCGGATGAGCATCGCTCCTTCATGGGGTGCGCCGGGGCATTTGTAGGGCATGGCCGCTACGACAACTGCTATGCGTTCCCCGGAAAAGGTCCGAAGCGCCTCATGCAACCGGACGGCTCCATCTAGTGTGTAGAAAGTATGCGCACCCTCGGCAACTCCCGGAACCAACTCTGGAGCCAACTCCGCACCAAGAGCAACGATCAAGTAGTCGAAGGGAAACGCGCCGCCCGTAGTGACGACCTGCCGCGCATGTAAGTCCAATCCCTCGGCACTGGCATGCACCACGTTGATCCCAGGGCGCAAGAGAACGGTCAGCGGACGCCGCACTCGCTCCGGTTTCCGGTCACCTGTCATGACCCAAAGGAAAGAGGGCGCGAACGCGTGGTCGGCGTTTCGCTCAATCAAAATGATTCGGTGTTCCTTGGGAAGTCTCGTGCGCAGGGCGTTTGCGGCAATCATGCCGCCTACGCCGCCACCCAGGATCAAGATCGTCTTCGCAGGCATCGAAGTCCTCCAGCGAACGAAGCGGCCCAATGCGCATGTTATTCGTCTGGGCGATATTTGGCCGTGATACGGATCACATGGCCTCGGATATCGCGACTCTCGATCAACTGTTCTGAGCTCTCACAGCAAGGAACGCGGCACCGAGCTGCCCCAAAAAAGAGAAGACGTGATCGTGTTCGCCCAGAATATGCGCCGCCAGACCCGAGGGCGGGTAGTACACGCACCCTTGGCTCGCGGTAACCCGGAACCCAGCCTGCTGGAGCAATTGCCGCAGTTCACCCAGGGTCCAGAAATGCGCCTCTCTCCACCGCGAGGAGCCAGACCACGCTCGCAACCTGCGCCGCAGCGCCCAGGAGCTGTATCTCGCCAATTCGCCAATAACGAGCGCCCCACCTGGACGCAACACCCGGCCCGCCTCACGCATCGCCTGAAGCGGTTCTCTTAGGAAGCAGAAGATGGTCCCGGCCAGAACTATGTCGAATGTTTCCGCGTCGTACGGAAGGGATTCGGCAGAAGCGCAGCGCCATTCAACGGACGCGCCGGCGGCTGACGCCCGCCGTCGGGCCGCTTCAAGCATGGCCTCCGATATGTCGATGCCGGTAACAATAGCGCCTCTCTGGGAGGCAGCAATTGAATACGTGCCGTCCCCGCAGCCGAGATCGAGAAGGTGTCTGCCGCGCGGATCTCCAGCGAGGTGGAAAATAGCTGCTGCCTCGATTCGCTCAGTGAGTGCACCCAGGTAGGTTTCTCTCCAACGCGCGTACTCTTCTGGCGTGGTCACATCGGAGGATTCAATTGGGGTGGCCACGTCACTAGCTACCAAAGTTTGTCCCTCTCCGACAGCATCGCGCTACTGGTACGCTGGCTTTCCTGGGAGCGAATCAGCTTCTGACGGATGTCTCTACCGTCCAGACCCAGCGAGTCTGGCGTTCCTTGCAGCGCGCGTGTTGATTCCACAAATCGCCCACGCCGGACAAAAGCCAACGACGCCTGTAACCAATGCAATGCCATCCACCACGTAGGCCGCTATTGCCAGCGCACCGGTAAGAATGTGGAAGAACGCGATGCCCAGTAACACCAAACCCACAAGCAGTCGAATCCCGCGCTCAATACCGCCAACGTTGCGACACATTGTAGCTCACAGCGTGAATCGTGTCGCCCTGCAATAGGTGACGCCTGTCACGCAGGGAAGTGACCTGCAACACCGACCCTTCCCGTTCAGCGGCTTATACATGTGAATGCATAGAGGCTTTAACACATGAGCTTGGAGGATTACTTCCGGGGCTTGTCGGACCTGACGCGACTTCGCATCATCAACTTGCTGCTTTACGAAGAGCTTTGCGGTTGCCATATCCAGCGGTTGCTCGGAATCACGCAACCTCTGGTTTCACGCCACTTGGTCTATCTGAAGCGCTCAGGCCTCGTCGTGGATCGCCGAGAGGGTTTTCGAGTCTTCTACCGCCTGGCAGGAGGAAATGCGTTGCGCGACCTTTTCACCTACCTTCGGCGTGCTTTCCATGAACAGGATCCGTTCGGTGCTGACGTTGCGCGGCTGCGCGCGGTTTTAGCGGAGGAAGGACTGCCTGGGCGAGAGTGCAAGCAGCAACCGGCCGATAGCCGCGCTGGTCATCGAAGAAAAGCTCATCGCGTGGGAGGTACAGGGTGAAGGGAATCCTCAAGCTCGCGTTTAAGCTGCTGGTAACCGACAAGACTAAATTTACAGCCTTAGTGGGCGGAATTACCTTCGCCGTCTTTCTCATGGTGTTCGTCACGTCCATGCTGATCGGTGTTTTGAATCACTCCTCTTCGATGGTCACGAACGTGGGCGCGCCGGTCTGGGTAATGGATCCCGGTGTGCAGAACGTCGCTACCTCAATCGGTTTGCCGGATTACGTGTTGGACGCCGTTCGGAGCATGCAAGGCGTCAAATATGCCGTTCCTCTCTATTCCAGTGGGGCTCTCGTCAAGCTTCCAGACGGCACGTACCAGCCCGTGACGGTTATTGGATTGGACGACACAAGCCTGCTGGGCAGTCCGGAGATGGTTCAAGGAAAAATCGAGGACATCTACGCTACGTATTCGTTCATTGCCGTCAAAGACCCTGATTTCCCCAAGCTAGGAAACGTTCACCTTGGTTCGGAATTCGAGCTGAACGATCACCGGGTGGTCATCACCGGCATTGCCGAGGTGCCTCTGTTCAGTATTTTCGGCCATCCCGACGCTGTACACCACACGTATTACAGGGCGCTTGAGGAGTGCCCAATCCGCGGTACACGATCTCGTTCCTTCATTCAGTAAGGCTGAATTCGGCAACCGTAAACATAGGGAATAAGCCCGAAGATGGGCGAAAAAATCGAGTAGCTCGGTGAAAAACGAAGTTTAAACAGGCTAAGCTTTCGCTTTTGCCCTACAGAGAACTCCGCAGGGGGTACCGAATGGGACGTATTGTGAAAATTATAGGCAGTGCTAAAAAAGAATCGACAAGCAGGGCGTAAATGCCCGTGAGGAGGCGACATGCTGGGATGGGCGGTGGTATTCCTGATCGTAGCGATCATCGCGGCGATATTCGGGTTCTTTGGGATTGCTGCTGCAGCCGCAGGAATCGCCAAGATTATCTTCATTATCTTCATCATTCTGTTCCTGATCTCTCTGGTCGGCGGATTGATGCGGCGGACTTAGAGTGACCGCGGGGACTCCGTCCCCGCACGTTGCGCGTGAAAGTTCAAGTCCAGCGTTCGCGAGGAGCTATGATGAAGGCTCCGCTGATTGCGGGCATTGTTCTGACTATTCTGGGGATCATTTCGTTCGCATATCAAGGCATCACGTACACCACTCACAAAAAAGTGCTGGATGTGGGGCCGGTTCAGGCCACCACTACGGAGCGCAAGACTATTCCGCTCTCGCCAGTGCTTGGCGCGATTTTGGTCGTCGGAGGAATCGTGCTGATCGCCGTGGGCAGCAAAAGGCAGGCGTAGCGCCGATTTGTTGCTTTTCAGTTGGCGGCAGCGGCGGCTGGAGCAGCAGGCGTAATTTGCTTTAATTCCGCAATTTCGGCAACCACTCTCTTCCATTCTTTTTCGTTGCGCTTGGTATGAAATGGAGCGTGCAAATTGCTGTAATAGGAGAGCAGCACGGCGCGGAGCTGCGGAGAGATAGTCTTGAAATGATCTTTGTCCAGGCGGTCAACAAGCTCGGCGTAGGTATTATCGGCGAGAGGATACTGGCCGGGGCCGGTGACGCTTCCAGTATCGAAATTGTCGTTTGAGATTGCGAGATGGCCTAAGTCCCGCTGCTCCTTGGCGATTTGCCGATAGTCGTAGATAGTCGCATTGAAGCTCACCATAAAGAGCTGCTCGGCTTCAGGAGTGGGAGTGCGGAACGATAGCGCGCGAAATGGCCCGACTTTCGGAATGATACGAATCAGAAAGGCCAGAATGCGCGTGCCGATGCCAGGCGACCTATATTTCTCGCTCCAGCTCTTGCGGTAACTGGCGCGAGAGATATTGAAGATAAATTTGCGTTCGGTGATGCCGGGCTGATCTTTCTGAATTTCGTTTTTCTTTTCCTGCCAGGCAACTTTGGTCATTTCCGGAATAACATTGCTGACGGAGCGACGAAACGTGCCGATGGCCAGATCGTAGTCCGTGAAAATGGATTTGAGATCGAGGCAATAGGTGTCTTTGAAGGCTCTTGCGAGCAAATCGTTGGCAACCTGAAAGCCAATATAGTCGCGAAAATTGTCGGGCGCATAGTGGCCTTTAGCCACTTGCAAAACATCGTAGCCAAATTCGGTTTTCAAATGGGCGGCCGGGTCTTCGTCGTAGACCACGACGTCGCCGAATTTGCGGCGGAGCTTTGGATAAAGAAGCGGGACGGAACGATTGACAGCGATGCGATGACCATCGTTGTCGCCGACGTAGTGGGCGAGGGCGCCGAGAGCAAAAGCATAGTCGTCCACGTTCTGCGAATCACGAATGAGGGCGCGAATAAAATCGGCGCTGCGGACATAGTGAGTGAGATCGCTGAAGAACTTGCTGCCGAAGGGATAGTAGCCCATGTCCTGAATGATGGCTCCGCCATAAGCGAAAGCGTGGGCCTTTTTCAGGTCGGCAGGCGTGGAATTCGGATAGCGCTCCAAAAGGAGCGGCTTGATTACGCCGTCCCATTCGGAGTCGATGACGGCTTCATGGGTGAGGACAGAGTACGCGTCAGAGGCAGGGGACAGGCATAACAGCAGCGCTATCACCACGATGGTTTTTAGTTTGACGAAGAGATCGGGCCTCATCTTGTTACCCTCATCGAATTTGCCAGCACGGCGTCCAGGGCGGATTAGGCTTTCTGTCCATTGCTTTCCGCGCGTGCGATCACCGCAAATGGAAAATGGCGAAATAAGTCCGACACGGACACTGTTCCACGTTGGCTGCGACCGCACAAATCGATTCGCTCACCGGTGAGAATGTTGTTCCAGGAATAGGAAATTGCAGACGGGATATCAAGGAAAGTGGCGTTCCAAACGGTGTTTGGCAGCGGGAAATCGGCGCGCCTGGCGATGCGTTTGAGCAGACGGGGGACGGCGACGATGAGCCATTCATCGCCCAGATGGCGCGCAAATGCAAAAACGGATTGGGAACGGGCGCCGCGGACTTCAAGAGGCATGTAGTCGCCATGGGCAAAGAGTACGGGATGTTCGCGGCGAAAATTCAACAGGCGAGCGGTCAGACAAAGTTTCAAGCGGCCGTCGTGCCAACTGCGCAAGAGATCCGCAAGCCAGTCGTTTGAAGGATGCGCGCTATGGGCTTTCAACTCGTCCAAAGCGGTCTGGCGGCTGCGAAAATCAATGGGGCGGCGATTATCCGGATCGGTGAGGCAAAAATTCCAAGTCTCGCTGCCCTGATAGAAATCGGGCACCCCGGGAGCAGTCATTTTCAGGATAGATTGCGAATAAGAATTGCAAGCGCCGAGAAAAGCAATCTGCTGATGCAAGCGGAGAAAGTCAGAAATAAAGGGATCCTTTGGAGAAGCGCTGGCGATTTCTAATACAAAGCGGCGAAGAGCCGCTTCATGAGCTTCATTTGGCTGGAGCCAATTGGTTTCGGTTTTTGCTTCTTTTGCGGCTTTGGTAAAAAAAGTTTCGAGGCGCGAGCGCAAGCATTCTGTGTCGACATTTTCGAAATCGTTGAATGGCCAGATGCCGAGCAACGCCTGATAAAAGATGACTTCTTCGTTGGCGGTCGGAACCAAGCGGCCATCGACGCGCGTTTTTCTGTGCTTATTCAGCCGCGACCAGCGGCGAAGGCATTTGGCCCATTCCTGCGGCATTTCTGAAAGCACGTTGAGACGAGCGCGGACGTCTTCGCTCCATTTCGTATCGTGAGTAGCGGTTGCTGCGAGAGAGTGCGGATAATTGGCGAGTGTGGCGGAGTTAAATTTGTGGAAAGCGGCGACGCCGAAGGGAATCTGATCGCGAAAGGGATTATTGCCGACTTCATTGACGGAAATGAGGCTGTGATGGGCGAAGAGCGCTGTGTCTTCAAGTCCCTTGGCCATGACGGCGCCGGTGAATTGCTGCCACCGCAAAATAAAACTAAGCCACAGCGCACGAATCTCGTCGGATTCGAATGGTAGCTCTGCGAGAAAGACGCGGCGTAGAAAATGAAAGGTGTCCTCACTGAGCGAAGGAGCGCGGCGGTGGGCATCCGAGAGAGCGAGCTCGAGAAATGGCTTGTCGTGCATCGATAACACCGGACTGCGATAGTAGGTGCGATACACGGGCAACGAGGCGGTGATTTCCTCGAGGCCGAGGACAAGCTCAGATATGGGGACATCCTTTCCATACAGGTCAGCGGCGGCAAGCCTGCCAAGACGGTGGCTCAATAAATCCAAATCAGTCATGAAGAGTTCTTCGATGACCTGTTTCTTGCGTTCATACCACGTGTCGACAAAGGATTTATCAATGCACGCAAATCTAAGGTAGTTTTCCTCAAGATGACGATAGCCTTCGGGGTTGATGAAAAGCGCGTTGAGCGCGTTGAGAAAATCATAGCCTGTCGTCCCGGAGCAAGGCCACTCTGCGGGAAGAGATTCTTCACCCGAAGTGATTTTTTCGACGATGGTGTAAATGGCAAGGTTATCCGGATTTTCGCGGTCGCCAGGGACGGGGATGGATTTGAGGCGTTCGAGATATTCCAAGGGATCGAGGAGGCCGTCAATGTGGTCGATGCGCAGGCCGGAAACTTTTCCCTCCTGAATCAAGCGCATGATGGCGGCGTGGCGCGCGGAGAAGACGAGGGGATCCTCGATGCGGAGGCCGACGAACTCGTTGACGTCGAAAAATCTTCGATAATTGATTTCCTTGGTGGCCAGGCGCCAGTGCGCGAGGCGATAGGGCTGCATTGCCAAGAGGGCGTCAAGGCGACCGAAGGATGACGCGCCACCGGGAAAGCCGTTGAAAATGTGCAACGCGCGGTCCACGCTGAGGCGAACTGCATCATCATTGTGATGCAATTGCCACAGCGCGGATTTCATTTCTTCGACGGTGCGGTCGCGGTCGTTGAAGGAAATGCCACCATCCTCGCGTTGTGGCAAAGAAGCGGAGATACGCCGGAGATCCTCAAGCAGGGACATTGATGCGTCAGAGATTTGCTGCTCCTCCTGCGGATTATCCATACAAAACTGAAGAACCTCTCCATAGGTGGAAGGATTCAAAGGGAGGCGATTGTCTTCGTATTGAAAGAAAAAACCGCGGTCATCGAATCGGAGTCGAATGCCTTGGTTCAAAAGAATTTCAGAATAAGGTGCAGCAAGGATCGGGAGAATGACGCGGCCTTTTTCAGCTGCAGAGAGTTTGATTCCTTCAGGCTCCCAGTCGATATCGAAGAAATCCGCGTAACGCGAAGCGCGGCCATTTTCGAGCACGTTCATCCACCAGGGATTCTCGGAACTTGCGGCCATATGATTCGGAACGATATCGAGCAGGAGGCCCATACCGTATTGGTGAAGGCGCCTGGCGAGGCGATCGAATTCTTCTTCGGTGCCGAGCTCCGAATTGATGCGCATGGGATCGGCCACGTCATATCCATGCGAACTGCCTTTGCGCGCCTTAAAACGCGGGGAAGCATAGAGGTGCGAGATTCCGAGAGCGTGCAGGTAAGGAACCAGCGCCTCTGCGTCGGCGAAGCGAAAATTGAGGTTGAACTGACCGCGATAAGTGGAAGAAGGAATTTGCACGCTAGACATGCCGTCCTAGGAATTTCGCAACGTTCACGCAATGCCCAAGTTATGAACGACGCGGAAGAAGTTAGCTAACCGGCGCCTCCTTCGCCGAGGCGAAATAGGGCGAATGAACGCCTCTGCAGTTTTAGATTCAAGCGATTGCTTCCTTGGAGCAAGGCGGGCGCGAGTTCGCCGGGCCCGTTCCATTTGTCACTGCAGGATTCAAATTCCTTTTTCCAGGCGCCCGGCGCGAGAGAACTGCTCAGAGAAGCCGCAGAGTCCTGAAAATTAAAGAAAACTGCCGTGCGGTCACGCTCGTGCCAGCGCTCAACGACAAGGGCTCCGGGTTCAGAAACTACGATTCTGCTTTCTTCTTTGGCTGCGAGACGCAGCGATGGGCTTATTTTGCGAATTTTCAGCAAATTGGTGTAGAAAAACTTTAATTTTTGATGGTGGCCCTGCTCGCGAAGCTCCCAATGCAATTTAGAGCGCAGGAAAGTTTCCGGCGACTGCGAGTCGGGGACATCAGGCTGCCATTCAAACTTTTCGAATTCGCGGCGGCGGCCGCGGCGAACATTCTCGACGAGCTCTTCGTCGCCGTGACTGACGAAGTATTGGAATGGAGCGGTTTCGCCATATTCTTCGCCCATAAAAAGCAGCGGAACAAACGGGGAGAGCAACACGATGCCTGCGGCGAGCTTTAAGGATTCGAAACAGACAAGCTGAGAAAGGCGTTCACCCTTAGCGCGATTGCCAACCTGATCGTGATTCTGAATGAAAACAACGAAGTGCTGCGGCGAAGTTTCCGTGCACGAAGTTCCCTGGCGGCGACGCCGGAACTGGGAATATTGGCCCGAGTAAACGAATCCTTCACGGCAGGCCGTGGCTACATCATGGATGCTGCCGAAATCGCCGTAATAGCCTTGGCGCTCACCGGTGAGAATGGCGTGAATGGAATGGTGAAAATCGTCATCCCACTGAGAAGCGAAACCCAAGCCTCCGAATTGACGCGCGAGCACAACGCGAGCATCGTTGCGGTCGTTCTCGGCGACGAGGTTAAATTTTCGTTTTAATTGGAGGGACAAGGCGTCCACGCGCTCGGCCATCTCCTCAAGGAATCGTTTTGCGGATAAGTCCACGATGGCGTGAATGGCGTCGAGACGCAGGGTGTCGATATGAAATTCGGAAAACCAGTACAAAGCATTCTCGATGAAGAAACGGCGCACCTCGTCGCTGTAAGCGCGATCGAAATTCACGGCTTGGCCCCACGGCGTTTTGTAGATGTCGGTGAAATAGGGGCCGAAATCGTTCAGATAATTGCCCTCCGGGCCAAGATGGTTATAGACAACGTCGAGAGCGACGGCCATGCCAGCCTGATGGCAAGCGTTCACGAGGCGCTTTAGTCCTTCTCTGCCACCATAGGAATTTTGAACGGCGAAGGGATAGACGCCGTCGTAGCCCCAATTTCGTTCGCCGGGAAACTGAGCGACCGGCATCAGTTCGATAGTGGTTACGCCGAGAGATTTGAGGTCCGCGAGCCGCGGAATGATGGCGTCGAATGCTCCTTCCGGCGTGAAGGTCCCGACGTGAAGTTCATAAAAAACATTCTCGCGCAGAGGCAGGCCTTGCCAGGCCGAATCGCTCCACGGGAACGAATCAGAGCAAACCTGAGAAGGCCCGTGAACTCCTTGTGGCTGGGATTTTGACGCGGGGTCAGGGCGCTTCTTCTCGTTATTTAGGATGTAAGAATACAAAGAGCCAGGAGCAAGCCCAGGAAGGTTGCAGTGAAAATAGCCTTTTTCAAAGGCGCTCATTTCCATTTGTGCCGGAGCGGGAGGATGGATATCGAGCGTTACGGCACTGGAGTGTGGACTCCAAACCAGGAACGAGCATGAGCCGTCGCTCAATAAATTGGCGCCGAGGCGCAATTCAGAAGCAAGCATTGCAGTCTCAAGAAATCCGTTTGGCAAAAACGCGAAGCGGGAGAATCAAAAGCGCAATTCTGGAAATAGCAATCGAACCACTCTGGCCCAAATCACAAACCGGTAAGCTAAGACCTTCTTCTGCCGCCGTGATGCGTGTGGCGCCTGGTGCGCGCTTGCGCGGCTTTTTTTCGTACTTGAGGAGAGGACTTTGCGCTTGGAGGAGGCAGATTTACCCCAGCACGGCGCGCTTTGAATAATCCAATCGCAATAGCCTGCTTCGGATTGCGAGCCCCGTGCTTGCCCTCTCTGACGTGCTCGATTTCTTCGCGTACAAATTCGCCCGCTCGCGTGGAAGGGGACTTGCCTTCTCGGGCGTCTTCGCGAGCCCGCGCTCGCGCTGCAGCATCATCGTCTTCAGGCATACGTGCCTCCCCTGTCGCTATCCCTATTGTGAACCATATAAGTGAAAATTCGAAATACAGGGAAGTGAGTATGAGAAGGAATCTGTTTCTGGCGGAAGAACGAAAATTCCGGTTCAGAAATGGCGGCTTAGATTCAGGCGATGAAAGGGGATGAGCGCCGAGCCGAGGATCCGTTCGACTTCGCCCTTTTGATAGGGATAGCAGAGGAAGTCGAATGCGCCGGTGTTCATGGCAGCCAAATATTCGCGATATTCGTTGGGGCAATCCGGCGTGGAGACGATGATGACGGGGACCGCGCTTTGCCGCTTGGCATGCTTCACAACGTCGCGGTACGAGCCGTCCGCAACGCTAAAGCCGCAGAGGCATGCGGCAACTCTGCCGCGATCAAAAAGCCGTTTGACGGCTTCGGCGCCTCTGACCCACTCGATATTGGTTCGGTGTCCTTCGAGAATTTCAGCGAGGCTATCGCGCACCTCCGCAGCCGCGCTGACAATTAGCACGGTCGGAGCTTCATTCTCGCCGGCTGCAATTGGATTGCTTCCCAAAACAGTTTCCACTCGGTTCGAAACTGACGCCAGAGTACTCATGGGAATCCTTTCGTTCGGCGAGTGTCATGAAAGAAGAAGAGGGGAGCCGGCCCAGCCCTTCTGGCCTTGATCTCTCAAGGCGCCTCGACTCCCCTTCCTCTTCTTCCAATCGAACGGAATTTTGCATTCCGCACAAGCATCATCGCTGGGGGTGCGGATTGGAGCAATACCGTCGATGCGTTAGTACGAGACCGGAATGTCCTGTATCTTTCGACTCAGGTGATTCCGGAAGGAGCGCCCTTCAGGGTTCAATGATCTGGTTGCGAACAGCGTAGCGAACAAGCTCGCTGACCGTGTGCAACTGCAACTTGCGCATAATGTTAGCGCGATGCGTCTCAGCAGTTTTGACGCTTATGCACAGCGAAGAGGCCACTTCTTTGCTGCTCTTGCCCTCTGCGAGGAGTTGCACGATTTCGCGCTCACGGGAGGTGAGGCGGTCGCCGACCAGTTCCAAAGGCTCAGAATGAGCGGCAGCTGCGCTGAAATTGCTCAGGATGACTTCAGTGGCCCGCGGAGTGAAGAACGGTTTATGACTTGCCAGGGTCTCGACCGCGACAATGAGCTCGCGGTCAGAATCGGATTTGATCATGTACCCGCGAACGCCCGCATCTAGAATCTCGCGAATCAGCTGATCAGAATAATGCACGGACAATATAAGGACTTCGGAATTGGGCGACACCTTGCGAATGCGGCGCGCGGCCTCAACACCATTGAGCTCGGGCATGCTGATGTCCATGATCACGATGTCCGGCTTCAGCTCTTCTGCCTTGGATACCGCTTCGCGGCCAGTGTGAGCCTCTGCGCAAATTTCCCAGCCGGGATGCGCTTGCAACAGAGATTTCACGCCGCGGCGCATCAAGTCATGATCATCAGCGATCAATATACGGAGCGTCTTCATTGTAGCCTCTACTATCATGAGCGAATAACCTTCGAACAGGCAATGGGCCAATTTATTGGAAAGGAGTCATTTCAATTGCGAATGAATGGGGTGGCGACGGAACAGGAACAAAGAATAATTCGAGGCGACCATGACCCATTCACTGACGCGAAGATTCAATAGCACTTCAGCAAGCATAACACTCCCGTTCAAAAATGGCCAAAATTATAGAAAACGACTCGCGCCGGCGCATCGGCTGCGAGAACCGCCCCGCTCAAAAGCGGATGCTCGGGCCGAAAGTGACAGCTAGATTGTTGTGAGCGCCGCTAAGAAAATAGATCTCATCTCCTACGTCCAAGCGCAAGCCAATAGGGCCAAGGAACGCTTCGAAGCCGCCTCCCGGATAGAGGACGCCTCTGACGTTGTCGTCCCGGAGATTTTGTATGCTGCTTTTTAAGCCTGAAAAGATTCCCGGCGTAGGATCAAATCGAAAATTGATGATACCGCCCTTCACTGTGGCAAACAGTTTGACAGGACCAGAGCTCTGGAATTTGGGCCCGATGAGCGCATGCAGGACTCGAAGATTGGAGCGCGTCGAAGTTACAGTACCGCTGGTATCGGTGTAGCGTTCGGTAAAAACCTGGTTGAAATCATAGGATGCTTCTGCCTCGAGCTGCACATTGCGTGTAAAATTCACGCCTAACCGGACTCCGGCGCCGAGGGAATTTGTATCCGGCGGATTCAAGCGAAAATAGTGAGCAAACACGCCGACCTCAACATGATCTGGCCTGGGCTCCTGAGCGAAAGCGAAAGGCGCCGCGAACAAGAGCATAGCGGCGATGCATAAAATTCGTCTCATGACAATTCTCCCTTGGTGAGTGCACCTTGAAATGTGTCGAGATTGTGGCTGGAAATATTCCGTGAGGAACCACTGCTACATCCTTCTACAGTTCTACAGTGTGGCGGGCGTTGGGCGCTGGTGCGCGTGAGCTGTCTTGCAAAAAGAAAACACCGAATCCCGCGCGCGTTGCTGGGCTTGCATAATGGGCTTGACGGGCGCATCGCATTGGGGGTTTTCGCCCACGGCGTGACACCGGCAGGCCACCAGGCAACAATCCGTGCGATTACGGTGGAGCTGGGCGTGCTTTCCGTCGAGCTTTTCCCGTGCGGCCGAACTTTCCATGACGCTTTCCTTCTTTTTCCTTCTCTGCGCTGCACGGGCGCGCTGGTCTAGTTGATGCGTTGCGCGAGGCAATCACGAAGCTGCTGCCGCGCACGCAAGAAGCGCGTCTTCACCGCCGATTCCGAGAGATTCAAAATCTTCGCCGCCTCTTTGGTCTGGCGCTCCTGAAGCCCAAGCAGCCACACGACCACGCGCGACGAACTGCGCAAGCCGTCAATGGCTTCTCTGAGAACGCGGCGCTTCTCGCTCCGGGAGTAAAGAGCCTCGGGATGAGAAGACTCGCCGGCGCATAGCATTTCGAGAGGGCTTATTCCCTGACCGGGCGCGACATCATAAGAAAGATAAAAATCCTCGGAGCGGCGCTTGCGGACCTTCATTCTGGCCTCGTTGATGGCGATGCGAATCAGCCAGCTGGAAAAACGCGCGTCGCCATGGAACTGGTCTATGTGAGCGTAGGCTTTGAGCAGGGTTTGCTGCGCGGCGTCCTCCGCATCTTCGCGGTTACCGGTAATCTTCAGGGCGACATGGAACGCTTTCCTCATGTACGGAGTGACGAGCTTAGAGAAAGCAGCGTTGTCACCATTGCGCGCCTGAGAAACCAGAAGCGACTCATCGCTCGGCAATTCAGGAAATGCATCGGCAGCAGGAAGAGCTTGGTTTGTTGCAGCGTTTTTCTTTTCAGTTTGCACGGGCACACCTCATCTCCTTGAAATGGAATAGCGAGTTTTCTGCATGGAAGCTGCTTTTAAATAAATGCATTCTTTGGATTTAGAACTTGCGGCTGCACAGGGACGAAGCTTATAGGATGAAGCTTTCCGGCGAAGATCGAGCCATTCCCCAGGATCGGCTGAAGCCGATGCCTGGAGCGGCGGTGCCGCCGAGTGACCGCATTCCGGCGCGGCAACGCCCACCCCCAACATGCCCGGTGACAATCTCATTCCTATCCTCAGACCTGCCCTAAAAAGAACCAGAACGCACCGTAACCTATGCAAAAGAAATGTTCTATCCGAGGCATGCTGTACCTTTTTATGGGGCTTGCTGTACGCGGGGGAGTGTTCTACCCATATATAGTGTCGTGTAATTCCCCGCACTTTCTGTGGCCCGGCCACCCGTCTGTACATGGAAGTGCTGATTGTCCGGACATTATGTGAGTTTTATTCTTGACGAGCCGCAGCCAAACAGCGCCCCCCCTCGGGGAGGCTCATGTTCACTTTGTTTTCGGAGCCAGGCAAAGAATGCTGCTCCGATTCCCGCAAAAAGGAGGGGAGAATGGTGAAGTCACTGAGTCGAATGATGGTGGCTGTGGCGTTGGTAGCCACAATGGCAACGATATCTTTTGCCGATACGAAAACGACGGAAGAGAACCGCCTGCGAAACTCCGGGCAGGTGCTAAGTCAAATTATGAACATGCCGGACGACATTCCGGCGGATCTGCTGAATCGGGCGCGATGCGTGATCGTAATTCCGTCGGTGTTAAAGGCAGCGTTTGGCATTGGCGGAAGTTACGGGCGAGGCGCGATGGTCTGCCGGACAGGCGAAAATTTCTCGGGGCCATGGGGGGCGCCGTCCATGATGGTGCTGGAGGCTGGCAGCATCGGTTTTCAAATTGGAGGCCAGGCCACGGATTTTGTGTTGCTGGTAATGAACGATCAGGGAGCGCGGAGCCTGCTTCACAGCAAAGTGAAACTAGGGGCGGGGGTTTCGGTGGCGGCGGGACCGGTAGGAAGGTCAGCGGCAGCTTCAACGGATGTGACCATGCGGGCTGAGGTGCTGACCTATTCACGTTCGCGCGGTGCTTTCGCAGGCGTGTCTTTGAGCGGCGCGACGCTGCATGCCGACAACGAAGGAAACGCAGCGCTCTACGGTCATAAAGTCAGCCCGGAAGACATCGTGTTCAGCCGCGCGGTGCAGACGCCGGAAGCCGGAGAGCAACTTGATCACATACTGCAGAAGGCTTCTCCTCACGAAATGGCAGAAGCGCACTAGCTGAAAGTACTTTTTCGCAAGTAGACTGGGGCTAGGCGGGTTGATTTTCAAACCTGTTTAGCCCTTGCCGTTTATCTGTGTTGCAGAAAAAAAGCAATTCTACGGGCCTTGAATGAAGCAAGCCAGGAGACCATTTCAATTCGTTGACGCCTTCTACCTGGTGGTTGTCGGGCTTGACTCCGCACATACGCTCCGGGACTTTAGGAAACAGCTCGGCGAAGTTTCGCAACTGTGCATCTTTTGTCACACGTTTCACTCTCTTGCCACACACCACTACACATCGTATTCCAGCGATTTTGCGCAATGGACCATGGCAGCCTGCAATGAAAATGAGCTAGCCGAGCAACTGGGCGCAATTGATGTGAGGGCATTCGTGGACCTGGAAGATTTGCGTGCCGCTTTGGTTCGCGTGGTTGATGGCTATTTGGCGGCCCATTCCGCTTCCGGAGACCGTCCGGCGTTTGAGCCATTCTATTTCTCAGAAACTCGCGAGGTGGTGCTGCCGGTCGATAGGCGCGCTTCCAATCTGGCCGAGATGAGCGAATCATTGCGCCATTTGAGCCTGCATTCGTTGCACTACCATTTTGTGAACTCCCGGCTGCGACTGCACCTGGGAACCAACGATTTTTCGTATTGGATCGAGCATGAGCTGGGATTTCCGGAGCTGGCAGCACAGATCAATTTAGTCGACTTCTACACGAATACCCTGCGCGAAGTGCGCGCCGAAATCATCGACTGCATCACTCCGTGGATTGGGCGTTGATCGCACATCCCATCCCGGCGCAGTCTTCGGTACCTCCTCTCAACGACTACGCATCCATCGTGGGACAACCACAGATCGATGAGCTGTGGATGCTTGCGCGGGCGCTGGCGAACCGCTCTGCAAAAATGGTTAATTCGACGGCCGTGGGAGGCGGCGTCGCGGAAATTCTGAATCGCGTCGTTCCGCTGTTTAAGGAAGTGGGACTAGCAATTCAATGGGACGTCATCACCGGAGGCGAAGCGTTTTTTTCGGTAACCAAGGCGTTCCATAACGCCCTTCATGGCATGGCCTACGATGACCGTCAGGAGTGGTTTGATCTTTTTCTGGCGACCAACAAAGAGAACCGGCGGCGATTGAAATTTGACGAGGACTTCGTGGTGATTCACGACCCACAGCCACTGCCGCTGGTCGCCGCGCGCGAGCGCAAACAGAACCACTGGGTATGGAGATGCCACATTGACTTGTCGCGGCCTAACGAACGCGTCTGGAAGTTTCTGCAGCCATTTGTTGAGAAATACGATGCCACGGTGGTCTCTTCTCCGGCATTCACCCATCCGCTGGCGGTTCCGCAATTCCTCATCGCGCCGACGATCGATCCTCTGGCGGACAAAAATCGCGTATTGGAGCCGGAGTTCGTGGAATCCGTGCTGGAGAAATTCGGCATCGATCCAAAACGTCCCATTGTCACGCAGGTTTCGCGCTTCGACCGTCTGAAAGATCCGCTCGGCGTGATTCAGGCTTATAAGCTGGTGAAGAGATACCGCGATTGCCAATTGGTGCTGGCGGGAGGAGGAGCAAGCGACGACCCGGAAAGCTCCGTGGTGTACGCAGAGGTGCAAGAGGCCGCTAAGGGAGATAAAGACATTTTCCTGCTGAATCTTCCGCCGTGGAGCTATTTGGAAATTAACGCCCTGCAGCGGGCTTCCACAATTGTGGTGCAGAAGTCACTGCGCGAAGGTTTTGGACTTACGGTAACGGAGGCATTGTGGAAGCGAAAACCGGTGGTAGCTTCGGGCGTAGGGGGAATTCTGCGTCAAGTGCTGCACAAAGTGACCGGCATGCTGGTGCATTCGGTGGAAGGCTGCGCCTATCAGATACGCTACCTGCTATCCAATCCGGCGCTGGCAAGGCAACTGGGAGAAGCCGGTCACGACCATGTGAAAGAGAACTTCCTGGTCACCCATACGCTCAAAAACTACATGGTGCTCTTTTTGCTTCTGGAACGAAGTCAGCGGAATTCCTGATTCACGACGCAAAAAATCAGTGACAGAAAAAAAGCAGGAGCGGTTGGCAGCCCCTGCTTTGCACTGCATTGACGAAACCGGACTAATGGCCATGTGACATCGTACGAGGTCTTGATCGCGTGATCGAGCTAACCGTTATGGTCTTACTCGACTCATCGTATGTCCCTTTCACCCGGACCGACTCGCCCGCGAACATCTTTGCCTTGTCCTGATCGCTCAACTGATACGTCGTCTTGTTTGACGGATCGTAGAGCACGTACGTGCTTCCGTTTTTGACGCAGGCTTCGGTGCATTTGCGGGCCTCCGCGCCAGTCAACTTGTCACTGCCCTTCATTCCATGTTTCTGCTCCATTTCTGAATGGCTGCCCATCTGCGCGCAGGCGCTGTCCATGATGATGCCAGTAAACGCCGTGGTGCCCGCGTTGTTCTGATCCTGTGCTGGTTTAGGGTTGGCTGCTTGACACACCGAAGAAAAAAAGATGAAGAACATCGCGATTCCCAAGCTCCCGAACTTTATTGCGGATTGTCTCATTGCGCTCGCCTCCTCAATAGCTTCAACATGGCTGAATGATTACCTCTCGCATGTTCATCCCGCCGAGGCAATCCGGCGTTGAATGTAGCCCACGGCTGTTGACACTGTAAGGTGTCGCTCTTGGCGGTGACCTGTATGTTCACGCGAAAGGGTCTACCCACAGGACGAAGGCTTTAATCGGGCCTTTTATGTATTGAGCGCGCACGCACTTAAGGCAATGATTGTTGCAGCCCATGCGCTCAGTGATCTGAGATGGCAAAAACAGCAAATCCAAGCCGCGACTCTAATTTGCGCGCCACCAATGGCTCCAGGATGCGACCGCTTGGACGAATGCGGTGGGCGATTGCCGAAGGTTACATCCCGGAAGAGAGCACTGGGCCCGAGCCGGAAATGTTGAGTCACGAAACCGCGTGCGTGTTGAACGCGAATGACCGCGAAGCGCACCTTCGCATCATGATTTACTTCAGCGACCGGGAACCCATTGGGCCCTACCTGCTGAATGTAGGCCCGCGGCGGACCAAGCATCTGCGCTTTAATAATTTGAATGACCCAGCGCCGATTCCCCGCGGCAAGGATTATTCCAGCGTCATTGAATCCGACGTTCCCATCGTGGTGCAGCACACACGGCTCGATTCGCGTCAATCGGCTAACGCGCTGCTGAGCACGATCGCGTTTGCCGCTGATTAGCATAGCGAGAATAGGCAAAAGGAGATTGACTTGCCTCAAGCAGCAGCCGACATTTTGACCGGAACCCTCTCTGGAGCCCCGGCGAGGATGGCTAGCGGGCTGCCGTATGCGATTGCGCCGCAGCTAGCGCGTCCGAAGAGGCAGAACATCAGATTCGTCGTCGATGGCGGCTTCAGCGCGCTTATGGGCGAATTCGCGACGGCAATGAAATATCAACTTCCGATTAAAATCGTCAGCATTAAGAACAACCCCCTGAGGCAAATCAAATGGGCGCAAATGGCTTTCTTGGGAAGTCCCGAGTATGGCTGCGAGCTGAATCCGATCGACTTCGCGCGGTTCGCACGCGCCTGCGGGGACACTGGTTTCACCATAGACAGGGTCTCCGGCTGTGGGTGCATTCTCGAAAAGGCGCTTAACAGGCCTGGGCTCGTGTTCCAGGCGGTGGCCGGTGAATTTGATCTGCCGCTGCTCGCGAAAATCGGAGTGGAACACGCATTGAAGCCCTCCGAAGCGCTGGCTAAAGGCACCCTGAACGGCAAGAAAATCACAGCTGCCAATGCTTGCGACAGAGTGCGGGAGCCCGTTTAGCTTGGCGCAGGTCGCCACAAGTCGCCGCCTTGAACATCCCATCGAATCAGTACAGGCGGCCGCGTACAAGATTCCCACGGACACTCCTGAATCAGATGGCACCTACAAATGGGATGCAACAACACTGGTGATTGCAGAAGTCACCGCAGCCGGGCTGACGGGCCTTGGATACACTTATGCGGACACCGCGACGGCAGTTTTGATTCGCGGGCACATCGGCGAAGTGATTACAGGCAAAGACGCTATGGACGTGAACGGAGCTTGGAAAGCGATGGTCCATTCCATCCGGAATTTGGGGAGGCCAGGCATTGCGTCCATGGCAATCGCTGCAATGGATACGGCTCTGTGGGACCTAAAAGCAAAAATTCTTCAGCTTCCATTGATTTCGCTGCTCGGCAAAGTGCGCGACAGTGTGCCGGCATACGGCAGCGGCGGGTTCACTTCGTATTCTCTGGCAAAAATTGAACAGCAGTTGGGCGAATGGTCGCGTGCAGGAATGCGTTTCGTGAAAATGAAGGTCGGGCGCGAGCCGGAGCGCGATGCGGAAAGGGCGAAAGCCGCCAGAAGTGCCATCGGTGAAAAAACGGAATTGTTTGTGGATGCCAATGGCGCATACGGGCGTAAACAAGCCATTCATTTCGCGGAACAATTCGTGAAATGCGGCGTCACATGGTTCGAAGAGCCGGTTTCGTCTGACGATCTTGAAGGTTTGCGATTGATTCGCGAACATGCGCCAGCGAGCATGGAAATCGCTGCGGGCGAATATGGGTACGATAGGTTTTATTTCCGGCGTATGCTCCAGGCGGGCGCCGTCGATGTTTTGCAAGCAGACGCGACGCGGTGCGCGGGCATTACCGGATTTCTGGAAGCGGCCGAATTGTGCAAGGCATTTTCCGTGCCTCTCTCGGCACACACCGCACCGACGATCCACACTAATGCCTGCTGTGCGGCGCTCGCCGATGTGCGCCACATCGAATATTTCCACGATCATGAGCGAATCGAGCATATGTTGTTCGAGGGTGCATCTACGCCGGTGCGTGGCGACCTTCGTCCCAATGTTTCAGAACCTGGCTTGGGAATTATTTTCAAGCGGGCTGACGCACAACGCTATGCCGTTTCGCTAAGCTAAACACCAGCCAATTGTTTAGAGAAATGGGGATACGAGTTCTTGCCTGGATGATTGCGGGAGATCCGAGACAAGAAGGAAATCGAGCGAGTAATGCGCAAATCAACGATTGAGGCAGATAAGAAAGCCAGAACTGGCGAAGCTCGTGACTCCACCGAATATGAGTACCTCGGTTCGCTGATTGCGCTGCAGCCTCACCATGCTGAGTGGTTCGTTGCGCAGGGACGAACGGTGCTGCGAACAGAGAGAAATGGGTTTATCAAGGAAGATTCGCCGCATGGACTCTTTGTCTGTGAGACGCGCTTGCTCTCGAAGTACGAGCTGCGGGTTAACGAAGAAGTGCCCATCCCGGTGGCGCTCTCAAACGTGAATCAGCATAGTTGGATTGGATACTACGTGGTTTTGCCTCCCGGCATTGATCCCGGCCCGGCGGACAAGGGCAGCGGCGATGTGCAGGCCTATTCGGAAAACACACTGGAAATTCGAATTACGCGCTCGGCCAATGACGGGATGCACGAAGACATTGATCTGGTGAACTATTCTCTTAAGGCGACGTCTTTCCAGCTTCACTTTTGGTTCGACACAGATTTTGCCTCGGTGACCGAAGCGGAATCCAAGAGACGGAAGATACGGCGAAAAAAAGAGGTGCGCTGGTCCCGCGAAGCTTGGGAACAGCCGGCGCTTTGCTTTCACTATTCTGAAACGCACGCGTATAGCCGTCAAGGAGCCGAAGGAGTAGCGCAAATAGACCGCGGCCTCCGCATTCGCATCTCTGCTGACCAGTGCCATCCCAAATACCGCAAGGGGAGAATCTCAATCCCGATTCGCCTGGCACCGCGCGAAAAATGGCATGGCTGTCTGGATTTTATTCCCTCCATCGAGCAGTGGAAATTTCACCACGAGGATTCCTGCTATTCCTTTCACGACGAGAAAAGCAGATTCACACGGCGGCGGCTGGACTTTATGGAATCAGCCACGCATTTTACGTCTCCGACGGATCATCATCTGAATTCAGTGGTAACGCGGTGCGTGAAACAGGCTGCGCGTGACCTGGCCGCTCTGCGCCTCTATGACTTGGACGTGGGCGAAGATGGCTGGACAGTTGCCGCCGGGCTGCCCATCTATTTAGCCCTTTATGGACGCGATACTTTGACCGTGTCTTGGCAAGCGGCAGTCCTCAGCACGGCGATATTGCGCGGGACGCTGCCACAACTAGCGCGGTGGCAAGGGACTGAAGTGAATGACTGGAGAGATGAACAGCCCGGGCGCATGATTCACGAATCGCACACGGATCCTCTCTCCGCCCTGGATTACATTCCGCGTTCGCGCTATTACGGCGCTACCACAACTTCGGTTTTCTATCCTGTAGCTGTCGCTCTTCTATGGCATTGGACAGGAGACAAATCGCTGGTCGCGCCCTACATCGAACCGTCGCTCAAAGCGTTCAAATGGCTGAAGGATTATGGCGACTCCAATGACGACGGTTTTTACGATTACAAAACGCGCTCGAAGATGGGAGTCCGAAATCAGGGCTGGAAGGATTCGAGCGACGCGATCGTTTATCCGGACGGAAAACAGGTATCGCCGGCCATCGCCACGTGCGAAGAGCAGGCATTCGTATATTTCGCCAAAACTTTTTTTGCGGAAGTGCTGTGGTGGTTTGATCGAAAAGATGATGCCAAGAGATTGCACAAAGAAGCGAAAGAATTTAAGAAACGCTTCAACGAGGCGTTCTGGATGGGCAAAGAGGGATACTTCGCCATGGGCCTCGACGCGAAGTCACGCCCGATTCGCTCGATCGGTTCGGATCCCGGCCATTGCATCGGTTCGGGAATTGTTGACGATTCGCTTGTCAAAGAAACCGCCAAACGAATGTTTGCCGCGGATCTGTTCACCGGGTGGGGTATCCGCACGCTTTCATCGCAAAATCCGGCGTACGATCCGTTTAGCTATCATCGGGGCTCGGTATGGCCGGTCGAGCACGGGCCGTTTGCATTAGGATTTGCGCGATATGGGCTTTACGAACACGTGGAGCGAATTTGCCGCGCGATCTTCGAGGCCGCATCGTTTTTTCAATACTACCGGCTTCCTGAGCTTTTCAGCGGGCATCCACGTGACCATCAACACCCGTTTCCTGCCATTTATCCGAATGCGAATTCACCGCAAGCATGGTCGGCTTCGACTGTGTTCTCGCTGCTGCAAAGCATGGTGGGAATTTATCCCTACGCTCCGCTCAACTTGCTGTTCGTGGACCCCCGTCTTCCTGAGTGGCTTCCGGAAATCACGCTGGCAAATCTCAGGGTCGCGAAGTCAGTTTTGACCATTCGTTTCTTCCGCAAGGAAAATGGCTCGAGCGATTACGAAATCAAAGAGCAAGAAGGGAAAGTGCACATCATCCGGCAGCCGAGCCCATGGTCGCTGACCGCGCATTTTCCAGAACGCATGATAGACATTTTAAAAAGTTTTTTACCGGGGAAATAAAAATGAAAGCTATACAAAAATCTGAGAAGCAAAATGGCTCACATAAGCAGACGGCTGAAGTCGTTGTAATCACAGGGGCTTCCGCGGGAGTTGGGCGCGCGGTTGCCCACGAATTCGCCAAAGGCGGAGCACGCATTGGTCTACTGGCGCGCCGGACGGAAGCTCTGGAAGCGGCTCGCAAAGAGGTTGAAGCGCTTGGCGGCCGCGCCATCCCCATTCCCACCGATGTGTCGGATTTCGAACAGGTGGAGAGGGCGGCCAAAGAAGTCGAAAGCAAATTCGGCCCCATCGACATCTGGATTAACAACGCGATGACCACAGTGTTTGCTCCTTTACAGGAAATCACGGCAGAAGAATTCAAGCGTGCCACCGAAGTTACTTACCTCGGGGCGGTTTACGGCACTATGGCAGCACTGCGGCGAATGGCGCCACGAGATCAAGGGGTTATCGTTCAAGTGGGATCGGCGCTGGCGTACCGCTCAATCCCTTTGCAGGCCCCCTATTGCGGGGCCAAGCATGCCATTCGCGGATTCACCGATTCGCTGCGCTCGGAGCTGATTCATGATGGCAGTAACGTTCATGTGACCATGGTGCAGCTTCCCGCGATGAATACTCCGCAATTCAGCTGGTGCCGCACGCGATTGCCTCGCCATCCCCAGCCGGTCCCTCCGATTTATCAGCCGGAGGTGGCTGCCGAAGCGATTGTGTGGGCCGCGCATCACCGACGGCGCGAGGTCAACGTGGGTGCCTCAACGGACAAAGCCATCTGGGCCAACAAGGTCGCACCGGGAACACTGGACTGGTATCTCGGTCAAACGGGGTACGACGCTCAGCAAACGGGCGAAAAAATTAGCGCCAACCGGCCGGACAATCTGTTTGAGCCCGTTCCAGGAGACTTCGGAACCCATGGCATCTTTGACCGTGAGGCGAGCGACCATTCCCTGCAGGTGTGGGGGACGACTCATCGCGCGTGGATTAGCGCGGCGGCGAGTCTGCTGACTAGCGCGGTGATCGGACTTCTCATAAGCCGGAAAATATAGCCTGCCTCACTGGCCTAAATTGGCGGCTTTTCCACAAGTCCTACAACCCCTCATTGACAGGGCGTACGGCAATGGCCGGATTGCCGCCGTTCGAACGGTCTCTCACACTGGCTCTATGTTGCAGCAGTATGACCAATTGGAGGTACTCGGGATGGCAGACCAATCAAATCAGCATCGGTGTAGTGAGTGTGGCAGGTCGTTCAATTCATCCAGCGAGCTGAGAGAGCACGAGAAGAACTGCAAGGGGAGCAGTTCCCAACAGCGGAAGTAGAAACCCTATCCGTATTCCTGCCAAGTAGAAGTTAAAAGCGCGGGGCTCATTCGCAGGATGCTTTGCATGCGACTGACTCTGATACTGGCTCCGCGCTTTCATCTTTACCAAAGGAACATTAGTCGCAGCGAAATCTAGCCACAGGATAGCGCAATTGAATTTGGCCGCGGATGGGCGATGAGCAAGAAAACGACGCCTTTCGTCATCGGCGGCATACTGCTTGCTATGCTGCTTGCGGTCGGCACGGCACTTTGGTACGAGCGCGGCTTCCTTGATTCTTACGTCCTGAGAGAAAAGATCGAGAAAGTCGCAAGAGACAGGCTTCATGCCGACGTAAAACTTGCTTCGTTTCACGTGTCCTTTTTTCCTGGCTTTGAGGTTCAAGTGACCGGTTTCGTTTTAAGGAACCCTCAGAGGCCGGACGTTCCTCCTACCATCGAAATCCGAAAATTCACAGTGCAAGCGGGATTGCTGGCGCTGTTTGAGCGCCGGCCGCACCTTCATGCGCTGCACATTCAGGGGCTCATAGTAAATATTCCGCCACGGCAGCCTGATAAAGCGCCGCACAAGCCCTTTCACACGAACTTCTTAATTGACGAGATTACCGCGGACAATATGACCCTCAACATTTTTCACAAGAACGGCAGCCCTCCAATGCGCTTCCTCCTGCACAAGCTGCGCATCAACTCGTTTCAGCCAGACAATCCCGCACAGTTTCGCGCAAGTCTTACGAATCCTAAGCCCGTTGGAGAAATCCAAACGCAAGGCCAATTTGGCCCGTGGAATCCGGACGATCCGAGCCAAACCGCAGTTGCGGGTAGCTACACTTTCTCGAACGCCGATTTGGGCACGATCAAAGGAATCTCCGGGACGCTCTCCTCAAAAGGCTCATTCGATGGGGTGCTCGATTACATTGAGGTTCAGGGGAAAACGGAAACGCCGAATTTTCAAGTGAACGTGAGCAAGCACCCCATGCCGTTGGACACGCAGTTCCATGCTGTCGTCGATGGAATGAATGGCAATACCATACTGAATTCGATTCAGATTCAATTACGGGACTCGCACCTGATCGCAAAAGGGGATGTAGCCAAAGGCCCGCGGCAGCCGGGACGCGCAGTGGCGCTCAACGTGGTCGCGCTCTCCGCCCGGGCGCAGGACCTGCTGCGTGTGGCAGTTAAATCTGACAAACCGCTGTTGACCGGCATGGTCAGCATGAACACCCAATTTGTGATTCCATCGCGTCGCGCCAACGATACTGATATCACCAATCGACTGGATTTGCGGGGACGCTTCAACATTGCATCGGCTCACTTCACCAGGAATTCCATCCAAAAAAAAATCAATGCGCTGAGCCGGCGCGGCCTGGGGCATCCGAATGATCCCGCTGATAGCGACGCGGCGTCGGCCTTCACTGGCGCTTTTGCACTGAAGAACGGTATCGTCAAATTTTCAAGACTGACATTCAAGGTTTCCGGCGCAGCGGTGCTATTGAATGGAACCTACAACCTCGACACAGAGGCTTTGAATTTCCGCGGAACTCTCAGCCTCGAAGCAAAGCTCTCGCAAACCACCACCGGTATGAAGTCGCTCTTACTGAAACTAGTCAATCCAGTCTTTGAAAAGAAAAATGCGGGAGCTGTACTGCCGATTAAAATCACAGGCACGAGAGAAAAGCCGTCGTTTGGACTGGACCTGGGGCGTGTTTTTGCCAAGAAATAGGAATAGGAAGATTTGCCGTTGCGCTCTTTCTCAATCGCTTACGTGGAGGGAGCGCCGCAGAAACATAGGCCTAACCGTGCCGTCGTAAAGATAGAACCGGCTATCGCAATTCAAGCAGCGGTACGGTCTAATCATCGACAGACGCAACAGCCATCTCTCAACAAATCCCACTCGGTGCGAGCGGCGAATTGATTTGCCATCGCACAAAGGGCAAGCTCGGTTCATCAAGCGCCTGATCGCTTCCATTAAGTTATGGTCCCTTCCGTGTCCAATTCACAGCGCTGTGAGCTTCAAGCATGCGCGGCGCGATGCAACTCAGGGCTGGCAGGAGCGGTATATCCATCTTTCCGCGGCGGTACACGCTGCAGCTCAATTTCAGGCCGGCGCCCGAACGAAATATCCTGGGCACCGGTTCCAATCAGCACGTCTTTAATCTTTTCAAATGCGGCGACATCGCTACATCGGACCAGCACCAGGATGCCCCCATTCTGGATTCTCTCTTGCAGTCTTTCCGAATCATACACAGGAATCGCGAGCGTCAGGAGGGTTCTGGTCAGGGAGCTGGAGCGCATTCTTTCCACATAACTGCCGCTAGGCAGGCTTCCGCGCTTTTCCCTTGAATGATCCCCATTCAGGCCAACAAGCTCGGGTTTCGCGGCTTCTCTGTTAAGCGGGGCCGCGGAAACGATCGAGCCATCCGCAAGCAACACAGACACATCGCCCGGCCGAATATTGACAGCCTTCAACGCTTCTACACATTTACGGACGCTCCCAAAACTCACAAATAACCCACAAATCGTTGAAATTCTGCCGCTCATTAGCCTCTCCCAGAAGCCAAGTCACTCGCGGAAATCACTGGATGTCACTGAACACAGTACTTACACCCACCCGCGTGAACAATACAGAAGAGTCTGGATATTGAAGCATCGAAAACCCTTACGAAAAGCGGGCTGGGCTGGGGAATGGCGTTCAGCGCGATCCGCCCGCTCTGGCGGTTCTGTGCTTTTCACCTGCTTCGCCTTGCATCGCCTGAGGATTGATCTGTTCAGACAGATCGGTCAGTTTCTGGTCGGTTTCCTTCTCTTCATTGAGAGTCTGTTCGAGAAGCGAGGCTGCTTCGCTTTCGCCCAATAGATCTGCGAAACTGCGTGCGGTTCCATATGCGGCCATTTCATAATGTTCCACCCGTTGGGCTGCCGAGATAATGCCCGCATCCTTGACCGCCCCCTCGAAATCGTCGTCCAGCATTTGTGAACCCTCGGAAACCAAACCGGCCATTCCCTTGCACTTTTTGCCTTTAACTGGCTCGCCCAAGGTTTTAAAAATCTGTTCGAGCCGCTGTGCATGGCCCCGAGTTTGCTCGAGATGTTCTTCGAATCCCCTGCGCAGTTCCTCTGAGTCGGAAGCTTTGGCCATTTTCGGTAGAGCCTTAATAAGCTGCTGCTCCGCGTCGTACAAATCTCGCAATTCATTCAGGTAGAGTTCTTTAAGCGTGTTTTCCTTCATCGCGGCCTCCAGGTTAGTTTTGAGCAGATTAGCCGCGACTCGCTTACCGCAGCAATCAATTGAAAGCTGTAGTGCGCGGAACCACTTCTGGTATGGCTCAGAGGCGAAGATCACAAGTGACGACAATACCTTGCCTTCCATCTAAGAAGCATGCGTCGAAGAGCATCGAACTGAATCGAGGGAGTACCCGTGGACTCCCGGTCAACAGAAAATTCCTTACACATTCCGTGGATTATCACCGCCGTCGTATCCATCGCTGCGCTCTATTACGGCCGCGAGGTCTTAATCCCCATCGTTGTCGCCATGCTGCTGACCGTTCTGCTCTCGCCGGTGGCTTCGCGGCTCGAGAGACATCACTTCGGAAAAACTCTTTCGGCTCTCGTTGTATGGATTACCGCTGTGATCGTGTTCCTTCTCGTTGGGTGGCTGGTAGTGAATCAAGGCGTTCATGTGGCTACTCAACTTCCCGCCTACAGTGCGACAATTTCGCAGAAAATCGAGTCAATTCGAGGAGCGCGAAACTCCGGGCTTGGAAGAGCGGCCACTTCGATTCGCCAGTTGGGGCAGGAATTTTCCAACGCCATCCAGTCTTCCGCTCC
Organism: Candidatus Acidiferrales bacterium; assembly: GCA_035933545.1. Lineage (GTDB taxonomy): Bacteria > Acidobacteriota > Terriglobia > Acidiferrales > UBA7541 > DAHUXN01. Next base: position 41,963 of record DASYYQ010000116.1, read on the forward strand.
TGCTGTCTCGCAAAATCAGACAACTACGGGAGGCAATCAGAATAAAGCGGCTGCGGTTCGCCAGGAGCAACCAGTTCCTGTGAAAATCGTCGGCCAATCGAACAATTTCAACCTGAAGTCTCTGGGATCTACCGTAAGCCCGATTGTGCTGCCTATTTTAAAAATATTTATCGTATTCGTCGTTACTGTATTCATGCTCTTGCGGCGACGCGATATTCAGGAGCGACTGTTCACGCTCGCGGGCCTGACCCGAATCCATGTGACCAAGCAAGTCTTCACCGATGCCACCAATCGCGTAGTTCGCTATCTATGGTTACTGTCCTCGGTGAATATGAGCTTCGGTGCTTTGTTCGGCACGGCACTGTACTTTCTAGGAGTGCCGAATGCGCTCCTGTGGGGTGTCCTTGCCGGACTTCTGCGATTTATTCCGTACATCGGCAGCACAATCGGCGCGGCCATGCCGATCCTGCTCTCGTTCATTGTTTTTGGCGGCTGGACGAAGCCGCTCATTGCTTTGGGAGTGTTCTTGTTCCTTGAAGGCGTGATTGGCTACTTCGTCGAGCCGGTTCTCTATGCGCGGCGTACCGGAGTTTCATCTTTGGCCATTTTGGTGGCTGCCATTTTTTGGGCGGCGTTATGGGGACCGATTGGCCTGCTGCTCTCGATGCCGCTAACAGTCTGTATTGTCACCGTCGGGCGCTATATCCCGGAATTGGAATTTCTGAACATCCTATTTGGAGATAAGAGCAGTGTCGCTACCGACGTGCAGCTTTATCAGGCGCTTTCGGCAGGCCAAGTCGAAGAATCCCAGCGGTTGGTGGACGACTATCTCAAGGAAAGATCGATTCGCGAGCTTTACGATTCGGTATTGATGCCAGTACTTGTGTTGGCAGAAAAGGACCGAGCGAACGGATGGCTTCAGGGCCAAAAGCGCAGTCAACTATTTCATGAGCTGAAGATCATCGTCGAAGAACTCAGTATTCACTATCCAAAAGAAGCAGCCAGCGAAGAGCGTGCAGTGGAGGTCAGTCCAGATGAACAGATTCTGCCATATCGGCATCCTGGATCTCCTCAAATGACGGTTTCCTGCATTCCTGTGCGGGATGAAGGTGATGAAGTTGCCTGCATCATGCTCACCCATCTGTTCAAGCTCGCCGGCTATAACGCTCACGAAATCGCTCTTGGCACGCATACTGAGGTGCTGGACGAAGTCAATGAGCTGGGCGCGCGCATCATTTACGTTTCCGCCCTGCCTCCTTTTGCCGTTTCGTCGATTCGCCGGCTGTACAAGCGGATCCAGACTCGATGCCCAAAATGCCGGGTGGCTCTTTGCCTCTGGAATTTTGTCGGAGATGGAGATTCGATCAAGAATCTCTTGAATGTCGCCGATTCGGATCTGCTGCTGACCACGCTCGGCGAAGCCACCGTTCAAGTGCAGCAACTCGCTGAGATGCCGGAAAATCAATCGCGCCGCGCGGGCAAGGGCTAGCCGCATGGCCATTTATGGCCGTCGTTACCACCAACGGCTACAGCCTTCTCCCGTTCCATATACGTGCGTGCCCCGATTGGAACCGTATCGCAGCAGCTCTAGCCTGATAATTTAGGAGGTCGGCAAATTCTGTTTACTCAGGAGATAACACCATGCGATTCCTAACTGCGGTTCTGGCTTTTTTGCTTCTCGTTCCCGCTGCGGCCATAAGCGCGCAAGCTCAAAACGACCATGCGATTCCTCAAAAAGGCACGCGACGCTACGACCAGTGGCTACATCAGGAAGTGCGCCATCAGCTCTTGCTTTTGCCCTGGTATACAGTGTTTGACGAACTCGGATACAGCATCAACGGATACACGGTGACGCTCACCGGAGAGGTCGTGAATCCGTCGCTGAAATCCGACGCCGGCAATGCTGTGAAGCACATTGAAGGCGTGGAAAAGGTAATAAATAACATTGAAGTTCTTCCGCCCAGCTCTATGGACGATCAAATTCGCCGCGAGGAGTACCGCAAGATTTACTCTGCACCTTCTCTATTCCACTATGGCGTTGGCAATCTGCAATCCATTCATATCATCGTGAAAAATGGCCACGTGACGCTGGTAGGCTATGTGGACAATCAATCAGACAAGAACGTTGCCGGGATACAGGCCAATGCCGTGCCGGGCGTATTTTCGGTCAAAAACGATCTGCTCGTGCGAAATCCAAAATAACGGACACCTCCTTCCAGAAAAAGGCATCGGGATCCATCATTGCCGAATTTTCCGGCGATTGCTACCATACGCCCTCCATGCTTCCCATGCGCGATTTGCATCTCTGGCTGCAGAGACGAGAGCCGCACAGTCTGCGATTGCTTAAGCAGCTCGTGGAAATCGAGTCGCCAACCTATGACAAAGCGGCTGTCGACAGAATGGGACGCGCAGTAGCAGCCGAATGGAGACGCAGAGCCGCGCGTGTCCGCACTGTGCCCAACCGCGAGCGCGGCGCTCACGTTCGGGCCGAGTTCACACCAGCGCAACAAGACAAAAGCGCGGGCGGCCAGATTCTGGTCCTCGGCCATCTGGATACCGTTTATCCCCTCGGAACCCTCGGGAAAATGCCTTTTCGCATCGTCCGCGGGCGCGCGTACGGCCCCGGAACATTCGACATGAAGGGCGGCCACGTAATAGCCCTGTGCGCCGTCGACGCGCTCCACGCCTTGAAAATTTTCCCTTTACGCAAGATTGTCTTCCTTTGGACTTCTGATGAAGAAATTGGCAGCCAAACTTCGCGGAGGCTGATCGAAAGCGAAGCGCGACGAAGCAAAGCCGTTTTCGTGCTGGAGCCGGCTTTTGGGGCCGATGGCCGCCTGAAAACGCAGCGCAAAGGCGTCGGCGAAGCCGAATTGATCGTTACCGGGCGTAGCGCCCACGCAGGAATTGCTCCTGAAACCGGCGTCAACGCCGTGCACGAACTGGCGCTGCAAATTGGCCGCCTGCTGAAATGGAATAACGCCAAACGCGGCATCACCGTGCAGGCCAACGTAATCGACGGCGGAACGGCAAGCAATGTGGTCGCCGCGAACGCGCGCGCCCTAATTGACGTTCGCGTCGCGCGCGCATCCGACTCGCGCTTGCTGAACCGCAAACTCCACGCTCTGCGGCCATTTCTCTCCGGCGCAAAAATCAAAGTGGCGGGAGGCATCAATCGCCCACCCATGGAACGCACGACGTCCTCCGCGCTATTCTCGCAAGCGCAAAAATTAACGCGCGAGATGGGTGTTCAATTAGGTGAGGCTTCAACCGGCGGCGGCTCTGATGGGAATTTCACGGCCGCCTTGGGCATTCCAACTTTGGATGGGCTGGGCGCCGTTGGCGATGGCGCGCACAGCCCGTCGGAGAATATCCTCATCAGCGCGCTGGCTGAACGGGCCGCATTGCTTGCCGGATTACTCGCCAGCATCTGAACGACTGGATTAATTCCGACGCGGCTTGATGGATGCTTGCCGGATTGCTACAGTCAAGGCAATGTGGAAGGCAGCCAGCCTCGCCCTCGGAATCTGCTTTTCTATCGGCTCGCCTCTTACCGCGGTTGCGCAACAAACTGCCGTCGCAACGCAGTTCGTTTCGCCAGCTTCACAGAATCCGCAGCAACTTTATCAATCTCTTGCGTCCCTGCAGATTGGTACGAAAGTCTACACAGTTCATAATCTCGCGATTCATCGCGACGGCGTCGACTTCATGCTGGACAATGGCGAGCTGGCCTTCTTGCAGCCGGTGGAAGGCGCAATCACCGGCGCTGTTTTTTCAGGCCGAGGCCGCATCTTCACGGTGCCTCCGGATCCTGCAGAACGCGCCTCTCTCGCGCAATATTTAAAAGTCCCTTTGGTTGACGTTGATTTCGGACAGGCTTACTTCCGTTTCGATGAAGCCACCGGAAATAAGATCCAAGAACAAGCTGCGGGGCAGAAAACTCCGCCAAAAGATGATCCCGAATTTGTGAGCATTTGGGCCTCAGTCGTTCACAGCCTCAATGTTAATTCCACTCCCCGGGCCTTTGAGGGGCTTTTGTCCTCAGAGCCCCCTCCATATCTTTATGCTGTTCTGAATTCCACTCAGTTTGGCGGCTTCGAGGTTCTTGCAGACGAGAGCCGCCCAGAATCCGTCCTCATCGGTCAGCCGCGCCACGCAAATGGAGAGGACTTCTTCAACGTTTGGACATCCTACAAAGCCATAAATGCGCCTGTTCCTCCCGAAGAATTTGGAGCCATCAGCTACGCGGAAGACACCACAATTGGAGGTGACCTTGCTCTTACCGGCGAAGCAACTCTCCGCTTAAAATGTCTTGTGAGCGGTGAGCGCGTTCTAAATCTCGAACTCTCGCGCTTTCTGCAGGTGCAGACAGTCACTGACGTTCATGGAAAGACGCTCCCATTTTTTCAAAATCAGGATATTAGGCGTCAGGAAATTGCCCGGCGCGGAAATGATGTCCTTTACGTCGTTCTGCCAGAGCAAGCGGTAGCCGGAAAGATTTATGAACTGCACGTCGCATATCACGGAACCGTCATCGAAGATGATGGCAACGGCGTCTATTACGTTGGCGCGCGCGGCAGTTGGTATCCGAGCCTGTCAGGGCCGCCGGAATTCACTTCCTTCGATCTGAAGTTTCGCTGGCCGAAACGGCTGAGGCTGGTTGCCACTGGCCGCGAGATTGCGCATGGTGAAGATGGTAACCAGCTCACCGGACATTGGCGCAGCACCGAACCCATCGTATTTGCTGGATTCAATCTCGGCGAATATGCAGTTCAAACCGTGCCGGGAAAGCCGGAAATTCAACTCTTTGCTAACCAGCAGCTTGAGCAGAGTATCGCTAACCGTCTGCGCGAAAATGCAGCATTGGAGCCGTTCCCGCCATCGCGTTTTAACACGCCTTTGCCAAATCCGGCCGCGGTCCTCAAACAGTTGGGAGTCAATCTTCTCGAATCTGTCCATTATTACCAGCGCTTGAACGGCGCATTTCCTTTTCCCTCGTTGGATGTCTCGCAGATTCCCGGCTCCTTCGGCCAGGGCTGGCCTGGATTGTTGTACCTTTCCACATTCGTGTTTCTGCCTCCGCAAGCTCAACAACAGGCTGGCCTGCCGGAGATCTCGCAAGAGGAAGTCCAGCGGCTCGTCCCGTTCCATGAAGTGGTGCACCAATGGTGGGGAAACGTAGTAGCTCCGGCGAGCTATCGCGATAACTGGATTATCGAAGGCATGGCCGTTTATCAGTCGCTCATGCACGATCAGGAACGAAGGCGTTCGAAGAACGCACTAGACGATTGGCTCCTGCAGTATCGCGATGCGCTCACCGCCAAAGACCCCGGCACCGGACGGCCCGTTGACGACGCAGGCCCGCTTGATTTTGGCAATCGCCTGAATTCATCGAAAACTCCCGGCGCTTATCGCATCATCATCTACGATAAAGGCGGCTGGGTGATGCACATGTTGCGCATGATGCTGCGCGAACCAGGAACTAAAAATCCGGACGCCCGATTCGAAGAGTTGCTGAAGCGCACGCTCGAGGACTATCGTTTTCGGACGATTTCCACTCGCGATTTTGAGAATGAAGTCAATCGACTGATGACCCGCTCAATGGACCTCGAAAGCAGCCGTTCCATGGATTGGTTCTTTGACCAATGGGTGCGCCAAACAGGGATTCCCGAATACAGTCTGAATTACAGCCTCCGTGCCCGTAAATCCGACTTCCTGATTGAAGGCGTTTTGCAGCAGCGCGGCGTACCCGCTGTGTTTACGGAGCGCGTCCCGATTTACGGCGTCGAGGCGCAGGGCCGAAGGATCTTTCTTGGTTCCGTGGTCACCACCGGCGTATCTACTCCGTTTCGTTTCGCCATGCGCGCCCGCCCTGCGAAACTGCTAATCGATCCCGAACACACGATTCTGTGCACCACAAAGTAATGCAGGGCGAAATAACCCGCCGCAGAAAATCAAATCATGCGCGGAAATGCCCCGCGTGCCGCACCTCTTTGCGATAATCCGGCGCGCGCATCTCCACCGTCTGGCACATTTCATATAGTCGCGAACGGATTCTCACGCCGACTCGATCGGTCAGCGAATCCTCAACAGCCGCCGGACGCTGTCCCGCCTGTCGCACAGCCGCAGCCGGCGCATCGAGAAAATTCGTCGTTAAAATGGTCACCCGATGCTCGTTGTATCGCGTGTTGAGAATGTGCCCGACTGTCTCGAGCGCCCAGAGCGACGGCTTGGATGAACCCAGGTCGTCGAGCAAAAGCGCTTCCGTCTTCAGCACGGGGTCGAGAACGCTCATTTCCGTAGAGTTGCTTTCCGGATTGTAGCTGTCCTGGATTTCCTTGAGCAGCTCTCGATAATCGTAAAAAAGCCCGCTATGCCCGCGCAAAACAATCTCCGTCAGCGCCGCTACCGCTAAATGCGTTTTGCCCACGCCGCAGGGACCCATCAGCATCAACCCGTGCTCTGTGCCGATCGGAAATTCGCGCGCGAAAGCCTGCACCACCTGTTTCGCCTGTGCTAGGCTTCGATTCCACGCTTCAGCGCCCGCCCCGGTCTCGCGGTCATACTGATCCGTATCAAAGCTTTCAAAATTGCAATGCAGATACCGTCGCGGCAGCCGCGCGCGATCCAAAATGCGCGTCTGACGGTCGCCTTCGGTGCATTCGCACGGAACGGCCCACACCGTTTTAGGTTCGCCCGCTGCAGAACCAGCGCGTCCCGTCGCAAAGCGTTGCGCCTGCCCGTTCAGCAGCGCCTGCTCGTCTGCTCCCGGATTTTTAACGACTCGCCATCCTGTGCCGCTGCACTGCGGACAATCCGCTTTCGCCATGCTGGAAGAATATGCGTTGCGCGATGCTGGCGCAAGCTGACCTCCTGTGCGTCAATGTGGATTCTGTGGATTTTGTTCCGGCCTACAGTCAACCCCGAAATGAAACGCGATTGCGTCCTGTCCTCATTTGTGGCACTACCTTCTGGCCGGCGCTGCGGCCCGCGCGCCATGCGAGGAGGACTGTATGACAGAAGCGCATCCGGTGCGTCCCCACAGTCGCAGTTTCTTTCATCGGCATTCGCTGAGCGTCGCCTCAGTTTTAATTCTTCTGACCTGGATCTGTCTCTATATAGTCTCCAGTCCGGCCACCCATATCGGTTCGTTTTTCGGCAATGCCATTGCTGACTGGACCGGCACGGTTGTAATGATTCTTGCCACGAAATATTTGTACGAAAAAGGCTCCTCCGAAAGCCGCCGTCTGCCTAAAACGGTTCTCCGGCCGGCTTTCGAATGGATGCGCGATCATTCCCTCAGCATTTTTCTGCTGATTACAGGCATCGCATGGGTTTTTCTGTACGTGGCGATGGATTCTGAAAGCAAATGGGGCCAGGTGGTCGGCAACATCGTCTCTGAATGGACGCAAATTTTCGGCGTCGTTCTGATGACGAAGCGATTGATTGAGCGCCGCTCCAAAGAAAGCAAGCAGTAACTCCGGAGGGTTAGCGGCGAAACAGACCAGTTAACGGGACATCCTCAAACGGCGCCATTCATGCTATAGTAAGGTGGCAGTTCAAGAAGGGTCGGATTGCGTCTTTGCCTCTCGCCAGATTGCTGGCCGCCTCGACTCCATCCGCTTCCTTTTCACTTGGGAGCATTGAATCCAGCTTTATCGCAGTACCCCGCCAACCGGCGTAATTACTGAGACGAAAATCAAGGAGAGAAGAGGTATGAAGAATCTGTTTGTAGGCAACATGAGTTTTCAAACGACCGAGGGCGAGCTGCGCGAATTGTTTGCCCCGTTCGGACAGGTCACGCGCGTTCACATCGCTATGGATCGCGAAACCGGACGCGCTCGCGGATTTGCTTTCGTGGAAATGGCCAATGACGCCGAGGCGGCCAAGGCAATTGCAGCGTTGGATGGGAAAGAGGTCGGCGGACGCAACTTGAAGGTGAATGAAGCACGTCCCAAGGCCGAAGGCGGCCAGCGGCGTGCCGGCTCGAACTATGGTGGTTCGGGCTCGGGTCGAAACAGCGGTGATCGCGGCGGCAATCGCGGAGGCGGACGCGATCGCTTCTCCCACGAGGATTATCGCGAGTCTGCCCGTCAGCCCCGCGAACCGCGCTGGTAATTCGGCAGGCTAATCATTTTTCGATGCGGATGGCCTTGGGCGGCATGGCGCGCACAATTGCGTTGCGCACGCTGCGGCGCTCTTCGCTGCTGAATCCTTTCGCCAGCTCGCCGCGCACAAATCCGATAAATGCTTCCATCTGCTGCTGCATTTCCGACATTTTGTCGCGCATGTTGAGAATGATTTCGATTCCCGCCAGATTCACGCCCAACTCGCGCGTCAGATTCAAAATCACTTCCAGCCTCTCCAAATCCTGATCTGTGTAGAGCCGCGTGTTCCCTTGCGAGCGCGACGGCTTCAGCAAGCCCACACGCTCATACAATCGCAGCGTTTGCGGATGAAGTTTGTACAATTCCGCGACCGCGCTGATCATGTATCCGGCGCGAGCCTTTTTTCGCGGACGAGCCATCGCCAGCTCCCCTACAGCGTCGCGCGGGAGAAAATTTCCCGTCGCGGATCTTCGTGGTCATGCTTGGCCAGGTCGCGAAGCAATTGTTTTACGTGCTCATCTTCCGGACGCGGCACCACCACGCGCACCTCTACAAGCTGATCGCCGCGTTTCCCGTGCCGCCGCACCGAAGGAGCGCCCTTTTCGCGCAGCCGCAGCACTTTTCCGCTGTTCGTGCCGGGAGGAATGCGCACTTGCGCGCGCCCGTCGATCGTTGGCACCTCGATTTTTGCTCCGAGTGCCGCTTCCGCCACGGTTACCGGCACAACCGTGTAAAGGTCGTCGCCGCGCCGCTCAAAAAAGGGATGAGGTTCCACGCGCGTGATGATGTAAAGATCCCCTGGCGGCCCGCCGCGAGTTCCCGCATTTCCGCGCCCGGGCACTCGAAATCGCGAACCCGTCTGCGCGCCGGGCGGAATCCTAAAATCTATAGTATCTGCGCGTCGTACGCGCCCTTCGCCGCCGCATGTGCGGCAAACCGTGTGCAACCGCCCAGTCCCGCCGCAGCGCGAGCACGCAATCTGGAAACGCATGCGCCCGCTCACCTGCGTCACTTGTCCCGAACCGCCGCACGCCGGGCACACTTGCTGCCCTGTTCCCGGTGCCGCGCCTGTGCCGTGGCATTCTGTGCATGGTTCCAGGCGCGTAATCGTGATTTTCTTCACAGCGCCGCGCATGGCTTCGTTGAACGGAATATCAATCTGATATTCCAGGTCGCTTCCCGGCTCTTCTTCATACGCCTGGGCCGCATTCGCGCCGCGAAAAACCTGGCTAAACAGATCGCGAAAGCTTGTTCCGCCCGCCCCGCCAAAGTCGAAGCCGCCAAAGTCGAACTGTACGTCCTGCGGCGGTGCTCCAGCGCCTCCCGGACCGGCGCCCGCGTATCCGCCCTGGACGTTCGGCCCGGCAAAGCCGAACTGGTCGTACATCTGCCGCTTTTTTGGGTCGGAAAGGTTTTCGTACGCTTCCTGGATCTGTTTGAATTTCTCCTCGGCCGATTTGTCGCCGGGATTCAGGTCAGGATGATATTTGCGCGCAGCTTTACGGTAGGCCTGCCGGATTTCTTTGAGCGTTGCCTTGCGGCCCACGCCCAGCAGTTCGTAATAATCCTGCTTTGTGGAAGTCGGCATTTTTCATCTTCCGTTTTCGCGCGCAACCATCGCTTCAAGGCGAAAAACGGGCCATACATGAACGCAATAAACTGCTTAAGCTAAATCTTCGCCCAGCGCGCGTTCCATTCATTCAATTCCGCTGATTCCTTCGCGATTTCTTCCTGCTTGCGGCGCTGCTCCTCATTTCGTCCGCCCATCGCCGCCTCTTTCTGGTTGGCGTGCTCTACCCACCCATCAATCGAGCGGATGCGCTGCTCCACGGCGGCAGGTTCAGAACGGAATCGCATGAGTGCACCTGAAATCTCCACTGCGCGCGGCTGAAAATCGGGCGACCCATCATGCCTAGTCTCGTAGAACAGTCGCCGCCAGTCCGCCGACGGCGCGCCGCTCAACAGCACCTGCACAAGCAAATAATTCTCGCGAACTTTCTGCACCGCCTGCGGGGGCCCTGAACGTTTGATTCCGGCCGCGTTACTCAACCTTCTCTCCTGACCACTAGTCGATCCACTGCTCACTCCTTCAATAGCAGCCGAGAGCGGCATCATTGTCCGCCCCCCCGGCTGGCCCGTCATCACCGCTCTTGTCAGTTGGGTTTTTTCGACTCGTCCACGTCTACATATTCCGCGTCTACCACTTCGCCTTGCCCCGGCTTCGCGTTGCCATCGGTAGACGCTCCCTGGGCCGGCCCAGCCTGCCCTGCGCCGCCCTGTCCTGCCGTGCCGGCCGCTCCTGACGCCGCCTGCGCCCGGTACATGGCCTCGGCCAGCTTGTGGGAAGCCTTGGTCAGCTCTTCCGCTGCTGAATTGAGCCGGTCCGTTCCGCCCTCCGCGAGCGCTCGCTTTGCCGCCTCGACCGCCTCTTCCGCGGACTTAACGTCCGCCTCCGGCAGCTTGTCGCGGTTCTCGCGAATCAGCTTTTCGGTCTGATAAACCAGGTTGTCGCAGCGATTGCGCGCTTCGGCTTCGGCAATCTTTGCCTTGTCCTCGTCAGAGTGCGACTCAGCTTCTTTGCGCATCTTCTCGGCCTCTTCCTTGCTGAGACCAGTCGAAGCCGTGATAGTAATCTTTTGCTCTTTGTTCGTGGCCATGTCCTTCGCCGACACGTTCAAAATGCCGTTCGCATCAATGTCGAAGGTCACTTCAACCTGCGGCATACCGCGTGGAGCCGGCGGGATGCCCATCAAGTGGAATTTGCCCAGCGTTCGATTCCCGCTGGCCACGGGACGCTCGCCTTGCAGCACATGAATCTCCACGGAAGTCTGATTATCCGCAGCGGTTGAGAACATCTCCGTTTTGCGCGTGGGAATCGTGGTGTTACGCGGAATCAGCACGGTCATCACGCCGCCCATGGTCTCCACGCCCAGCGACAGCGGCGTCACGTCCAGCAGCAGAATGTCCTTCACCTCTCCGCCCAGCACGCCGCCCTGAATCGCCGCGCCCACCGCGACCACTTCGTCCGGATTGACGCCCTTGTGCGGCTCTTTGCCGTTGAACAGGTTCTTCACAATGTCCACGACTCGCGGAATGCGCGTCGAACCGCCCACTAGCACCACTTCATCGATCTTGTCCGGAGTGATTCCGGCGTCGGAAAGCGCCTGCTTCACCGGGCCCACAGTTCGCTGCAGCAAATCTTCCATCAATTGCTCCAGCTTCGAGCGTGTGAGCTTCATCTGCATGTGCTTTGGACCCGATTCGTTCGCGGTGATGAATGGCAAATTGATTTCCGTCTCCATCAATTGCGAAAGCTCGATTTTGGCCTTCTCCGCCGCTTCTTTAAGCCGCTGAATGGCCATGCGGTCCTTGCTCAGGTCGATTCCTTGCTCCTTCTTGAACTCGGTGATCATCCAGTCCACAATCCGCTGATCGATGTCGTCTCCGCCGAGGTGCGTATCGCCGTTGGTAGACTTCACTTCCACCACGCCTTCGCCCACCTCGAGGATGGAAATGTCGAACGTGCCGCCGCCCAGGTCATAAACGGCGATGGTCTCGTCCTTCTTCTTATCCAGGCCGTAAGCCAGGGCCGCCGCCGTAGGCTCGTTGATGATGCGCAGCACTTCCATACCTGCGATTTCGCCGGCTTGCTTGGTCGCCTGGCGCTGCGCGTCGTTGAAGTACGCTGGCACCGTGATGACTGCTTTAGTCACCTTTTCGCCGAGAAAATCCTCCGCGGCGCCCTTCAGCTTCTGCAAAATCATCGCCGAAATTTCCGGCGGGCTATACGATTTCCCGGCAATCTCCACGCGCGCGTCGTCGTGCGGACCGCGCACCACCTTGTACGGCAAGCGCTTCATCTCCTCGCCAACCTCGTCATAGCGCCGGCCCATAAATCGCTTGATCGAATACACCGTGTTCTCAGGGTTGGTGATAGCTTGGCGTTTGGCCACTTGCCCCACCAGCCGCTCGCCCGATTTCGTTATGGCCACCACAGAAGGCGTCGTGCGCGCCCCTTCCTGGTTTGGGATGACCGACGGCTCGCCGCCCTGCATCACCGCAACTACCGAGTTGGTCGTCCCCAGGTCAATACCAATAATCTTACTCATTGCTAAAAGCCTCCTTGCTCGCGAACATCTTCCTCAGATCTCCGCTATGTGCTTAACCGAGTGCATTCTACACATTGAGCATGTCATTGTCAAGTTTATTGATGTTTCGACGTATACTGCTAACGCACAAAGACTTACTTGGCCTCCCAGCACTTCCGGCGGGCGCATGAGCCCCGTTTCCTTACCCTCCAATCCCATCGAACCCCCTGATTGATTCGCGCATCCTATTCTGCGTGCGCCGTGAGCTTTTCGCGACAACGATTCACGATTTTGCGCGTTGAAAAGCGCCGAATCGCGTAAAATGCTGCCAGTTTTTCGTTATTCGGTGTGCCGGTTTATCGATAGTTGTTCGCTTTGTTAATCGGAGGGATTTTCGCCAATGAATTTGCGCCGACCGCTACCCATTTTCACCGGACTGCTTTTAGGTATCGCTACGCTATGTTTTGTCATGCAGCAGTCTCGCGCGCAGGCCACTCCTTCGCCTGCCGAAGTAGCTCGCTGGTCGGCCGAAAAGTCGCTCGGCTCTCCCTCAGCCCCCATCAAGATGATCGTGTACGACGATTACGAATGCCCCGCATGCGGCAATTTTTATGAACAGACTCTGCGTACTCTGATCGACACCTACGTCGCCAATGGGAAAGTGTATCTCGTCCACCGTGATTTTCCTCTGCCCATGCACGAATTTTCGCGACAGGCCGCCCGCTGGGTCAATGCCGCGGCACGCATCGGAAAATTCGAAGCCGTGGAACGCGCCCTTTTCGACAACCAAATGGCCTGGTCTGAATACGGTTCGGAAAATCCCAAGGGCATCATCAAGCCGCTTGTGCAATCCGCGCTAACGCCGGTGGAGTTCAAGCGCGTCGAGCGCATCATGCAGGGCTGCGAGTCCAACTCCCATGACGAACTGAAAGGGTGCGCTGTCGACGCCGAAATCCAGCGCAATATTGCTGCTGGTGAACTGCTTCCCATCACGCAGACGCCCACTTTCGTTGTTTCCTATAAAGGGCAAACCTATCCCCCGGCGGCTGGCGGTGTCTCCTGGCCGTTGCTGAAGCAATTTTTCGATCAGCTCCTCAGCCAAAAGTAAATAATTATGACCGCGAGCTCCCGCTGGACGACTGGACGCGTTCTTTTGCTCCTCGCGCGCGTGGCCCTCGCGGTCACGTTCCTCCTCGCGGCCTACGGCAAATTGCGCCCGCAAACCGCCGTTCCCTGGACGTTCAGCTCGTTGAAAATCACTCCAGCATCGCTGGGTCTGTCGATGACTTTCTTCGCCATGCAGCTGGATTCTTACCAAATGCTGCCTGCCTGGGCTGTCAGCCCATTCGCGCACACCTTGCCGTGGGTTGAACTGGCGGTAGGAATTTTGCTCCTCACCGGCTTAGCCCTGCGCTACGTCGCGGTGATTGCCACCCTGCTGCTAGCTGTCTTCTGGGGAGTAGTGATTCGCTCCTATGCGCTACATCTCGCGATAAACTGCGGCTGCTTCGGTCCCAATGAAAAACTCGACGCCTGGACCATCGTCCGCGACGGCCTGTTTTTCGCGCTCGCATTGGCGCTCACGATTGGCGCGTTCGTCATTCATCGCCGTAGCGGTGTCGGATCTTCCGCCCTCTCGCAAACGGAATCGCCTGCTCAATAGTCCGCTCTGTTCAAGCTTGTCTCTCCGTCGTATCATCTCGAACGTTTTCAGGAGCGCCCCATGCGCATGCCAATCAAGTTTCGGACATTTCTACTTCCGATTTTTATTTGCATTTGCGCGGCCCCAGCCGCAATTTCAATTGCCGCCGATGCCACCGCGCCACCCTTCACGCTGCATGAAGTCGCCTCCGGAGTTTGGGCCGCAATTGACAATCGCGCAGCAAAAGGAGACGGCTCGGGCGCGAACGCCGGATTTGTCATCGGCGCCGACGGCGTGCTGGTCGTGGACACTTTCCAGCACCCCGCCGCTGCGCAGGAGCTGCTGAACGACATTCGCCAGAAGACCAAACTGCCCATTCGCTTCGTTGTGAACACCCACTACCACATCGACCACGTTGCCGGGAACAACATTTTCGCCGGCGCTGGCGCCACCATTCTGGCGCAGCAAAACGTCCGCGTCTGGGAACGCACCGAGAATCTGAAATTCTTCGGCCCGAAAATCACGCCCGCGCAAAAGCAAATGGTCGAATCCCTCGGTCTGCCCAACATCACCTACAAAGATGGCGTCGAGCTTCATCTTGGCTCGCGCCGCGCCATTGTCGTGTCGCTTCCCGGACACACCGGCGGCGATTCCGTTATCTTCATTCCCGGCGCAAACGTCGTTTTTACCGGCGATCTGTTCTGGGATCACACGCTGCCGAATCTCATCGACGCTTCGACCCAACCGTGGATTGCCAGTCTGGACACAATTCTCCAGCACCATCCCGACGCCACATTCGTTCCGGGGCATGGTGAAGTGGGCAAAGCCGGCGACGTCCGCGATTTCCGCAATTACCTCCAGGATTTGCGGGCAGACATTGCCCACGCGCAAGCGGCCGGGAAATCTGATGATAGTTTAACTACAGTGGTGTTGCCGGAACTCCGGCAGAAGTATGGTTCGTGGAATTTTTTTGCTTATTTTGCCAAGCCCGATATTCACTACACAGATCTCGAGCTTCGCGGCAAGAAAAGCATCCCTCAGCCGCCCGCCCAGTAAGAAACTACAATGCGGGACGCTGTTAAGAGTTTTCGGCTTTTGACTCTGACCTTCAATCGTCCGGCGTGCGGCGGGTTCCGTGATGCGGTTCCCTTCGATCCGTGCGAATTACCATGCTGACCAGCGGAAGCTCCAGCAGCTCTTGGTTCCTGCGCGGCGCGGGGACTTTCCACGGACTTATCCAGTAGTCTATCGCCAGCCACAAGCTATACGAAGGCCGCGACAGCCCCAGACACAGCGCCGCGCCAAAGCTGATCCACAAAATATTTTTCACCATGTAAGACAGATGCGTGAATTCAGGAAGAAACAGCGATGGCACGAAAAGAGCCAGAAAAATCGCCGCTGATAAAGCGTAGTCCAGGTACATCGCACCGGCGTAATACCCCGACTCAGGATAAAACGATAGCCCGCACACTTCGCACTGGTCTCGCATTTTGAAAAAGCTGCTGAAAACGCGCCCTTCTCCGCAATTCGGGCACCGAAAACGAAGGCCGTGGCTGAGCGCTTGGCGAAATAGCATCTTTCCCATAGCAGCCTCTAAATCTGGAATAGCTCCACTTCCAATTCCTTTCAAAATTATACCGCGTTCTCGCGGTCAGGGTGAAAACCGAATCGCCGCCAGTCGGCGCGCCCCGTTATTCCCCTTTTATGTAAAGATGCGCCAGCGCGCGACAAGTCTCATGGATTTTGCAGCGGAATATAACAATTTCGATTCCACTCGAACTTACCCATGGAATTTTCTTCTGTTGCGGCATACGAGGATTCATCGATGAAATCGTTCCGGCTCGAAATTCGCCGCGGACCACCGGCTTATAAGCCTTTGACTTTGCCCCCGCGCTGAAACTATCATAGCGCGCGTCAGTTCTCAGGGAGTCCGTCTGTGATTCGATCTTCTGAACGGAACAATCCCGCTTCGCAGCCCTTCCTTTACGCTTTTGAATTTCGCATATCGTCCCGAAGGGAGTGTATTCATGGCCTCCAATAAAGAAAAAGATGATGCGCCGCGGCGCGATGCCTCCAAGACCCGCGACGCCGCGCCGGAGCCTGCGGATAAAAAGCTCCCCGATCTTTCTCGCCGCCGCTTTATCAAAGGCGCGGGAATCGCGGGGGTTGCCGCGTCCGCCAGTGCGCTCCTTACAGAGCGCGTTCTGGGCTCCGCTTCGCGGCCGCAAAACGGCGGCATGGGCGGCAATGGCGGCGTTCTTGGCCCCGGCGAAGTTCCCGTCACTCTCAATGTCAACGGCAAAATGCGCAAGCTGAACATCGAGCCGCGCGTCACCCTCCTCGACGCCCTGCGCAATCATCTCGACCTCACCGGAGCAAAAAAGGTTTGCGACCGCGCCACCTGCGGCGCTTGTACTGTTCACCTCGACGGCCGCGCCGTCTATTCCTGCACCGTCCTCGCAATTGACGCTCAGGACCGGGAAATCACCACCATCGAAGGCATCGAGCCTTCCGGTCGTTTGCACCCCGTGTCGCAAGCCTTTTGGGATAATGACGCTCAGCAGTGCGGATTCTGCACGCCCGGTTTCGTTATGGCCTGCACGGCTTACGTCGAACACACAGCAAATCCTACTCGCGAAGGCCTCGGCCACGCCCTCGGCGGCAATCTCTGCCGCTGCGGCACTTACATGGGCATCAAGGACGCTGTTCTTGAAGCCGCCCGCACTACCAAAATGAAAGGAGGGCGAGCCTAATGGCTGACTATCACTGGCCCCCCGCCAATCACCGTGAGCTTATCGGCAAGCGCATCAAGCGCATTGACGGCCCGCAAAAATCCTCGGGCCGCGCTAAATATTCCTTCGACATTAATCGCCCCGGAATGCTTTGGGGCAAGATGGCCGGCTCCGCCTATGCTCATGCCAAAATCACGAAAATAGACACCAGCGCAGCGGAATCCATGCCTGGCGTGAAAGGCGTAGTCACCATCGTTCCTGAAGGCCAGGAAGTCTTCTGGGCTGGCCAGGAAATCGTAGCCGTAGCGGCGGATACTGAGGAGCGCGCCGAAGCCGCCGCCGACGCCATCAAAATTGAATATCAACCGCTCCCTTATCTCGTCACCAACGCCGATCTGCAATCCGCCGGCGCGCAATTCACCAGGCAACTCGCAAACCGCGTCGTCGGCGATCCGGATCAGGCTTTCCAGCAGGCGGATATCATCATCAGCGAAGGACATTACGGCTTGCCCGTCATCACCCATTGCTGCCTCGAATCTCACGGCCAAGTCACTGAATGGAATGGCGAAGACCTCACCGTTTGGGAGTCCACGCAAAACGTCAGTGGCATGGCTGGCGAGTACGTCCAAGGCCTCGGCGAACAGGGCATCACTGTTCCGGCAAACAATATCCACGTCATCACCCAATACATGGGCGGCGGCTTCGGCAGCAAATTCGCTGCGGACACCTGGGGCATCGCTTGCGCGCAATTGTCTAAGAAAACCGGTCGCCCGGTGAAAATGATGCTCGAGCGCGATCATGAACAGACCACCGCCGGTTGTCGGCCCTCCTTGTACGCGCGTGTAAAAGTCGCCGCAAAACGTGACGGTACGCTTGTCGCTTGGGATTCCGACGCCTGGGGCACTCAAGGTCCGCACGCCGAAGGCTCTCCAAGCCTCCCCTATATTTTGGTACCGCCGAATGTTCGCGCCAAATACACCGGAGTCCTGAACAATATCGGCCCCGCTCGCGCTTGGCGCGCTCCGAATCATCCCCAGATGGCGCTCATTTCGAACGCCGCCATGGAAGACCTCGCTACCAAGCTCAATATGGATCCTATGGATTTTTTCCTCAAGAACATAGACCTTGCCGGTAACCACGCGAAGATCTATCGCGACGAATTCCCCATCGCCGCGCGTCTGATGGATTGGAAAGCGAAATGGCATCCGCGCGGCCAGGGCGGCTCTGGGCCGGTGAAGCGCGGTCTCGGACTTTCGATACACACGTGGGGCGGCCGCGGCAATCAGAGCAACAGCCAGGTCGTCATTTATCCCGACGGCTCGGTCGAAACCAACATCGGCAGCCAGGACCTTGGCACCGGCACGCGCACTGTCATCAATATCGTCACTGCCGAAACTTTGGGCCTGCCGCTCAACGCGGTGAAAGTCAACCTCGGCGACAATCGCTATCCTCCCGCCGGCGCTTCCGGAGGTTCCACCACCGTCAGCGGCGTCAGCACTTCCACGCGCATGGCGGCGACAAACGCGCTCAACGAGCTCCTCGCCAAAGTCGCTCCTTCGCTGGGCGCCACAGCCGATCAGCTTGACGCCTGGGATGGAAACATCCTTGTCAAGGGCAATCCATCCAAATCGATCACTTGGAAGCAAGCCTGCGCCAAACTCGGCGCCTCTCCCGTCACCGGCATGGGCCGCACCAATCCCGCTCTGATGTCCAGCGGCGTCGGCGGCGTGCAGATGAGCGAAGTCGAAGTGGACACTGAAACCGGCATCGTTCGCATGATCAAATTCGTCGCCGTGCAGGATTGTGGCCTGGTCATCGACCTCAAGACCGCCGAAAGCCAGGTCTACGGCGCGTGCATCATGGGCGTCGGCTATTCGCTTTACGAAGAAAAAATCATGGACCAGCAAATGGGTCGTTGCCTCAATCCCAACATGGAGTTTTACAAACTCGCGGGCCTCGGCGACATCGGCGAGATTGTTGTCCACATGATGACCGGCCCCGGTTATGACGAGCGCGGCACCATCGGCCTTGGCGAACCGCCGGTTGTCTCGCCTGGCGCGGCTATTTCCAACGCCGTCGCTAACGCCATCGGCGTCCGCGTCCCTGAGCTGCCGCTCTCACCGGACCGCGTTCTCGCGGCTCTCGGCAAAGTTCCACCGGCCGGCGGTATGACAGGAGGTATGGCCTAAATGGACGCCTTTGAATACGCAAGCCCCGCAACCGTCAAAGAAGCGCTCGGCCTGCTCGACGCAAATTTTCAGAACGCTTCCGTCTATGGCGGCGGCACCGATTTGCTCTCGCTGCTCAAGGACAATGTCGAAGACACTAAGCGCCTCGTCAACATAAAGAAAATTGGCGCGCTTCACGCCATCCAGAATGAGCGCGGCGGATTGCGCATCGGCGCTGCGGTCACTTTGGAGCAAGTGCTTTCCGCTTCCGACGTTCGCGCGCATTTCCGCGCCATCACCGACGCCGCGGAACACATCAGCAGCCCGCAGATTCACAATATGGCGACAGTCGGCGGCTGGATTTGCCAGCGCCCGCGCTGCTGGTATTACCGCAATGGATTCGGCCTCCTTGCGCTGGATAAAAATGGCAACTCGCTCGTCACCAATGGCGATAATCGCTACCACGCGATTTTCGGCAATTCCGGCCTGGCCAAATTCATCAGCCCATCCAGTCTCGGCCCTGCGCTTCTCGCCCTCGATGGCAGAATTCATATCGAAGGCCCGAACGGCCCGCGCGAAGCCACCGTCGAAGAATTTTTCGTCATCCCGCAAAAAGAGGGCGAACGTGAACACGCTCTGGCCCCGCAAGAAATCGTCACTGCCATCAGCATTCCAGCGGCTTCGCGCGAAATGAAGAGTGCTATGTACGAAATTCGACAGAAGGAAGGCATGGACTGGCCGCTCACTTCCGCAGCCGTCGCCTTGCGCATGCGCGGCAACAGGGTCGAAAGCGCAAAAATCGTCCTCGGCCACGTCGCGCCCAAGCCCTGGCCCGCCGATGACGCCGCTAAATCGCTCGAAGGCCAAACCATCAATGAAGAGACCGCCGCCAAAGCCGGCGACCTCGCTGTTCAAAGCGCCACGCCGCTCAGCCGCAACGGCTACAAAGTTCAGCTCACGCGCATCGCTGTAAAGCGCGCCTTGCTCACCGCCGCTGGCCTGCCCTTCACTGAGGCGAAAGGAGCCGCATAGCCATGCCGAATCCCGCTGCAATGCCCAGCCTGAACGTGCTCATCTCCACTGGCCAGATTTGCCAGTCCATCCGCTCGAAAAAGCTCTTCTACCAGTCCGACGAGGACGCTTCCGACGGGCGCAACGCCGGGCCGTTCTGGTGCGGCCGCACGCAATCCGCCATTGGTCCCGACGGCCAGCTTGTCGGTTTCGACTCCTGCCGCTCCAGCCGCTCCTGCTGCCGGACTGCCTAACTACCAGCTAGCACACACAGCGCAAACGCACGCCTGTGTAGCGCACAATTTCGTTTCCCAGAAAATCTGCAGCTTTTCAATCGTGTTGCACCCGCAACCTTCAAGTTGCATATCGAAACATCTCGTGCTAATCTGCAACTCGGAGATTGCCAATGAGCCCTGACAGCTCCCTGCCAAAAAGCATGGCGAAAGATCGCATCGAGAAAAAGATCCTCCTCCACGCTCCGCGAAGCCGCGTCTGGCGCGCCCTCTCCGATCCCGCGGAATTCGGCGCCTGGTTCGGCATGAAGTTTGAAGGCCCGTTCACGCCCGGCGCTCGCGTTCGCGCTACCATCGTAGGCACCGCCGTCGACGCCGACGTCGCAAAGACCCAGAAAGAGCATGCCGGCGGCGTGACATTTGAGATCACCATCGACCGCGTCGAACCCGAGCGCCTCTTCTCCTTCCGCTGGCATCCCGGCGAACCCGGCGTCGATTATTCCAATGAGCCTGCCACGCTCGTCGCCTTCACCCTTGAGGAAACACCAAACGGCGTCATGCTCACCGTCACCGAATCCGGCTTCGACAAAATCCCGTTCGCTCGCCGTGCCAAAGCATTCGAGGGCAACGAGCAGGGCTGGAGCGTAGTCCTCACGCTCATCGAGAAGCACCTTGCCCAGGCGTCCTAATCGCCGCTCCAATGAATTGCGTGGTCGCCCGCATCAAAAGTCCGCGCCTCACCCGCTCGACTCTGCCCGGCTATTTGCTGCGCTGGGCGACGAGAACCGCTTGCGCCTGGTCGCGCGCCTGTGTAAAGGGCCCGCGTCAATCACGGGGCTCAGCGAAGGCTTCCGCATCACGCGTCAGGCGGTCACCAAGCACTTGCGCGTCATGCGCAATTCCGGCTTGGTGCGCAACACCCGCCGCGGCCGCCACACCATCTGGCAATTAAACGAGCATCGCCTTAAAGACGTGCGCCGCTATCTCGATTTGATTTCCAAGCAGTGGGACGAAGCTCTCGCTCGCCTACGCATCTTCGTCGAGCGCTGACACGAACATCGCGCGTGCTGCGCCTCTAGAAATTTCCACGTTAGAGACTGCACGCCAGGCGGGAAATTCACTCCGCTTCTACAGCCACCAATCCTTCTTTCACCAGCCGCCGCACCACCACGATTTTTCCTTCGTCATCCAACTCTCCCGGCAAGTCGCGCACCGCAAACCGCGCATGATTCAGCGCGAACCGCACCGCCTCCGCCGCCTGCGCCGGAAAACTGATTCGCCGCCCGTAACAGTCCACGCTCGCCGCCCCGCCCGCCGCCTCGATGCGAAAAATCGCCTCCGGCCGAACGCCCGCCACGCTCTGGACCGTCAGCCCCTCCAGCGCCGCAATTTGCGCCATTTGCCCGCGCAGCAGCGGCCGGCACTTCGAAAGAAAATCGCCCGCAAAACGCTCCAGCGCCGCGTCAAAATCCCCAATCTCCGCCGCCCGTTTCAGCAGCCCGCGCAAACCCTCCCGCGCCTGCTCACGATCAAATCCTTCGCCCGCAAATCCCGGTGGTAGCGACTTCCGAAACGCTGCGTCCCGCAGGCTCGCGCTGGCCACAAACTCGAGCAGCAGATCCGTCCACGTGTACCGCAACACTCCCGCCGTGATGTGCAGCGACACTGTATCCGTCGAACGCGCATCGTGCACCACGCCGCGCGGCACGTACGCCACGTCTCCCGCCTCCAGCGTGAATTCCTGCGTGGGCGCGCCTAATTCGTGAATCGTGGAGTCGAAATCCTGCCCCGGCAGCGGCAGCTCCACCGGCGTCCCGTAGATCACCCATTTTTTCGAGCCAGTAATTTGCAGCACAAAAACATCATGCGTGTCGTAATGCGCCTTCGCTCCTTGCGCATTGGGCGGCGTCAAGTAAATATTCGTCTGGAACGGGCAGCTGAACTCTTTCTCCAGGCTCCGGCAAAATTGCGTTAGCTGTGGCACCACCGTATCCAAAAATGCCAGCGTAATCGTCGAGCCTTCGCCGAAAAGCTGGTACACCTTCGCGACATCCAACTGCTCATCCACCGTGTAATCGTCCGCAGTCAAGTCCCGCTTCGCATTTTTCAGAATAATTTCATCCGCGTCGCGATCGAGCGTGGTAATCACCCGGTCGATTTCGTCCAGAGACAGCAATTCTCTGTAATAATTTAGCTGATTTCGCTTGATCACCAGCGGCTGCTTTTCGAAGTAGCGCTCGAAAAACTCTTTCTTGCTCGTTGGATGAATCAGCCATTCAAGCGAGGATTTCACTTCGGGGGGAGTTGCCTTTTCCGTCGGGCTTTGCGCCCGCCCGCTGGTTGACGGTGCGCTGGCCGCTCGAAAGGTGGGAGATGGATGCGCCATGAGAATCCGTGGCCGTTACAGGCACACGCCACCTGGCGCGTTTGCACTCAGGTGGCGCTCACAGCCTGCTATTCGTCTCTAAAGCCGTGCACCGTCCGGGTCTGACTTCGGCGGAGTCTTGGCCTTCGCCTTGGACTTCGTCATCTTTTTCTTCTTGTCCGGATCTGAGCCCTTCTTGTGCATCTTCGACTTCTTCATCGTCTTCTTCGGCTTGTCCTTCGTGTCTGGATCCGCCGCCTTCTGCTCCTGCGCCGAAGCGCGAACGCCGGAAGCGATGGCCACAGCGCCGGCCAGCAACGCGCCAGTCGCCGTCAAAAATGACCGCCGTGGAAACTTCCGTTCCGTCAGAATTTGCTCGTCCCTAACCGTTTTATCAGCCATGCGTCGCATCCTTTCGTTTTTCCCCGCGGTTAATGGCTGCGCGCGCCAAATTGCGCAGTTCCGCCGCAGGGATCCAAACTCTATTACGCAAACTGCGTACTTATGCCCCTTGCTCTTATCACGCAGATACCCTAACGTCAAGCATTTCTCGGCTCCCTGCACCTCCCGCTTGCCTCGCGCATCCCATAGTGAGAGACTACTTCAAGATTTGGGAGGCAAACATGAAACCAAAACTGGTGCTTTTAGCCGCCGCACTTCTGATGGCCATTCCTGCCATGGCTCAGGCCAATCACATTTCCGGCAATTACATGGAATTTCGCAACGCCGACGTCTACACTGGCCCGTGCTTCGCTAATTCTCAGGTCGGCCTCACTGGCAATAATGCCGTCCTCGCCTGGCAAATCAACACCGGCGAATGGAACGGCGTTTCGCTCTCCGGCCTCAACGTCGTCGCTGTCGTGCGCGCCAGCGCCACTCTCGGCGATCCTTACTCGGATCCGCTCCCTGCGAAGACCGCTTTCTTCGTCGATTCGCGCGCCAATACCGTCCAGCGAGCGGCTTTGATTTCCTTCGCCCAATCGCAGTCCGCCGGCCTGCTCAACGACGTGGTCGACGTCAATACCGCGCCGATCTCCTTCTCTGCCGATCCCGGCCGCATGGCCTCTGAGACTCTCACCGTCGGCAACATCGTCAAGCTCTCCACGCGCGCCATCACTATGGACGACATGATTTGCCACAACGAAGAGACCTACTACCCGCCGCTCTCCGCGCATCTCACCCACGCTATGCCAGTGGTCGCCGCGGACAGCAGCTATCAGGGTAATTCCCTCGGCGTCACTTGGACCGACTCCGACAGCCGCAGCTCCTTTGTTGGCAAATTCGCCGAGTAAATTGTTTTACGCTTTGTGCCTGTAGCGCAGGTCCCGCTAGTGCCGCGCTTGCGCTGGTCGACCTGAGACCTTTGCGTTTCCATTTGCCCGGAAACCGCACGCACGCCATAATCATCCCATCCTATGGACGCTGATCTTTCGTACTGGAGGATCGCCATCATGAGAACGGCAATGCCGTGTCGCTCCGCTCGCTGCTTCGCATCAGTCGCGCTTACTCTCGCGGCTGCGCTCTTCCTCGCAAACGCCGCCATCGCCCAGGATTTCAAAGCCGCCGTCGGCAGCGCGCCTGTTCCCGCGGACATCGCCGCGCCCATTCGCTCTCTCCTCTCGCCCGTTTCCGCCAACGTTACTTCCGGCGCCTCGCCCTACTGCGAAATCTGGACGCGCGCCACCATTCCCGCGGCCGCTCAGCCCAACACCGCGCTCGGCGTCAACTATACGACGCTCGTGGACGGCGAAATAGTCGGCGCGATCCACTTTGAGGTCGCCGTCAAGGATTTCCGCAACCAGTCCGTCCAGCCCGGCGATTACGTCCTGCGTTACGGCCTTCAGCCGGTGGACGGCAATCATCAGGGCGTCTCCGACTATCGCGATTTTCTCTTGCTCACGCCGGCAGCACTGGACACTTCCGCCGCCAATCTCGCTGACAAAGACCTCTACGCCATGAGCCGCAAAACCACCACTACCGGCCATCCCTCCGTCTGGAGCCTCGTCCCCACAGACAGCGCACCTACTCTTCTTCCGGGCATAAAAGCTAATACCGATGAGGACTTCACCGCCGTCTACTTCAAAGCCGCTGTGGGCGCCTCGCCCACAACCATCGGTCTGGTCATCTTCGGCCACGCCCAGATGCCCTAAACCGCGTGTACGTCTGTCACAATTGCGACCGACCCATCAATTCCGCCAGCGCCGTTTGCCCGTATTGCGGCGCGGAACAAAGCGGCCCCGAACCTCATTTGCCGCAAGCGTCCCACAAGCCGGGCAGCACATTGAAACTCGTCATCGCTTTCTTGCTTGGCATCGCCGGAATCTGGGCCATCATCTGGTTCGCGCTTCCCTTGCGTTTTGCTAATCCGCGTCCCGCCGCGCAGCGCGACGCCATCGAAGCGGTCCGCTCCCTGCAGCAGCAACTAGCCACTTACGAGAATGGAGCAGGGAATTTCCCTCATTCCCTGGAAGCGCTCGGCGATCCCGCCCGCGAAGCCGCGCAAAATGCGATGCTCGGCGGCTACACCATTCGCTATACGCCCGGCAAACTCGACGTCGACGGCAAAGCCCACTCCTACACTTTGCTCGCGCTGCCGCGCAATTATGGTTATAAGAGTTTATATACCGATCAAACAGGCGTAATTCGCGCCACCCGTGACAATCGCCCCGCTACCGCCCAGGACCCGCCCCTCAAATAGCAACCGCACCCTCGTATGGAAGGTCTTTGCCCCGGCATGATTCAGCATGACCCTCCGCATAATGTGGCACAAGCTTTCAGCCTGCTATTTTTTAGTCCGCCAGAAGCAAAAGTGCCGCGAGCTCGCCTCTACCTCGGCGCAAGCTCGCGGCACTCAGTATTCCAAAAGGTTTAAAATGAATTTTCTATCTGCGGCGTTTCCGGCCCCTTGAACCCCCTTTCCCCTTCGATTTCGCTTTTTTCTTCGGCGTAGCCTTCTTGACCTTGCGCGCCTTCTTCGCTTTTCTCCGTGCCGTCGGCTTGCGCGTGCGACTCAGCGCGCGCCGTGCTGGCGCTGCCGCTTCAACTGTAGGCTCCTCTTCTCCCGAATCGATTTCCAGCACCTCCTCTTCGACGACTACGCCTTCCTCGTCGCCGCCTGCATCACCCTGTTCTTCTTCCTCTTCGTAGCCGGGCACTTCGTTTTCGTCCTCATGGTCATTAAACTTCGCGTCGAACATGTGTTTTTCCTCCGTGGGCGGTGGCTCAGCGGCGATTCCCACTGGTTTTCTTTTAACTGTACTGCTGGAAGTTTGTCAAGGCGCAAACTGAGGGGCTTCACACACCGAACCAAATTTGTTTCAATTGCAATTGGGCCGTACCATATCTATATGATTATAAAATGTTTACGGTTACTGCCGCGCGATGTTTAGCCGGTCTCCTACCTCTAGCTCCCGGCTCGCCAGGAACGGATTCGCTTCTTTCAGCGCGGCAACTGTCGTTCCGTACATCTGTGCGATAGACCAAAGCGTCTCTCCGGAACGCACGCGATGCTTCACCACCTCGTGCGATGCCGTCTCAATTCGCGCGCTGCTTTTTCTCCGGCTCACGCGGCGCTCGCTCGCCATGCTGTGCTCAATAGCATCCGTTTCCGCGACGTAACCGTGCTCATAAATCCGCAGCCAGTGTCCTAGAAAAATCTCGTTGCCTCGCAGATGGTTCCATTCGCGCAGTTCGCTCACCGTCACGCGATGCCGCGCCGCGATGCTGCCCAGCGTGTCGCCTCGCCGCACGCGGTACCGCGCCAGTATCAGTCGCGGCGGCGCCGGAATAATAAGCAGCTTCCCCGCATCCGGAGGATCATGCGGATCGATCATGTTCACGTTTTCCAGCGACACCAGCGTCACGTGATAGCGCCGCGCCACCTCTGGCAGCGTGTCGCCCGCGGTGAACGTCGCCACCCTCCACGCCGTCAGCTTGTCTGCCGGAATCCCCGCAATCTCCGTCTTCAACTGCTCGACCGTGCCCTTCGGCACACTGAACGCAAATCCCGCCGGCGCAATCCCATGAACCAATTCCGGATTCATCGCCTGCAAATCCTCGAGCGTCGCTCCCGTCGCATCCGCCACCAATTGCAAACTGATAGGATGCTCCATTTGCACTGTATCCACTGGCGGCGCCGGATCCGGCGTCACTTGAATCCCATAAAGGCCCGGGTCCTTCGCGACCAGCGCCAGCGCTACAATAATCGGCACGTAGTTTTTTGTCTGTTCCGGCAGCGCATTCATCTGCTGCAACTTCCAGAAATCCGCGTAGCCCGTGTGCTGCACGGCTCTTGTCACGTTCATTGGCCCAGAATTGTAAGCAGCCATCGCCAGATACCAATCGCCGAAGCTTGCATACAAATCCTTCAGCATCTCCGCCGCCGATTCCGTCGCCGCCACCGGATCATCCCGCTGATCCACCCAGTAACTCCTGTGCAGCCCATACATCTCGCCCGTGTATGGCATGAACTGCCAGATTCCCTGCGCGCCGGTTCTCGATAATGCCCGCGGCTTGAACGCTGACTCCGCCTGCGCCAGATAAACCAAATCCAGCGGCAATCCTTCCTTCTTCAGCCTCGCTTCAATCATCGCGCGATAGCGCCCCGCGCGCTGCAGTCCCATTTCCACAATGTCGCGCCCGCGCGGCGATGCAAAGAAACTCAAATACTGCAGCACCGACGGATTTACTGTCAGCGGCAAGTCATGCGGAACCGTTATCAGCTCCTTTTCCGCTAGCGCCGCCATTCGCGGGTCCGTTGCAGGCAAATTCTCCAGTTCGGCCACTTCTTCTATGGGCGCGGTCGGTGCCGGAGGATTCTGCGCGGCCGTTTCGCCGGAAGCCTGCGTATTCGCCGCATTACTCGAATTGTCAGTGTTCTCTGAATTCGCTGCATTCTCTTCGTTATCCGCAGCTTCTTCGTTTTCTTCTGCCGTCGCCTCGTCCTTTGCCTCCACCTGCATTTCATCATTCTGCATCGTGTCCACGATGCGATTGAAAAGCTGTCGCAACCGGACGTCGCCCGTCGCCTGCAGCCTGCTGCTTACCAATTCATGTAGCGCCGCATTGAAGTCCACGCGCGCCACATCCGGCTGCCCTGCCTGATACGCCTGCTGTCCCGCATTGAAACGCGCCTCCACCTTATCCAACAACGCGTCCACCAGCGGTTCGGGAAAACCAACCAGCGTGGCCAACTCAGATCTATCGTTCGGGAGCGGCAAACCTTCGAGGGAGGATGTCTTTATCACGTTAGCGGAGACCTGCGGCCGCGGCGTCGCTGCGGGCTGCCGCACGTGAATGGCCTGTTTGGCAGTCTCCTGGCAACCGGAGATCGCTGCCAGAGACACCGCTAGCCCTGTCGCCAGCAGCGCCAGTTCTCGTCGAACCCTCATTCGCCCTCCGCCGCTTTCATCTTAGATACTTGCTCGTTGCCGTCGGTGACCGCGCGTCGCTGCTGGATAGCGCAATTCAGACCGTTACTTAACCGGTGCTTTTGACAAACAGCTGACAAACAATGCTCCGCAGACTTCGCCCGCTGGGCTCGGGCAAAAATTTCCCTGCATCGTATCGCAAATTGTAAGGGCAGCAAAGCCCTTGGTCAACCGCCCATCCGTACAGGGTGTGCCAGAACCGCCACACCCAGTACTATCCGTCTAAAACTCATTCAGTTGCGGTGTTGTGAGGCCACGGTGGGGATGACGCGAGGGATGCGCTCCTCAACTGGCGGTAGGGGCGGGAACGCCGCATGCGGTTCGTTCTGGTACCAGTAGGCGACGGAATAAAAATTGTCGCCGCGATCGTTCGCCGCGCCGTGCTCGATGGTCGCGCGGAGCGATTTCGTGAATGGAATCGGCGAGTCAAGATGGAAGCGATAGACGGACCACCGCGCGCCTTGCCGCTCCGCGCCAACCACCGGCGCTCCATATAGGCCGTAGGAAAACGATTTGCCGCCAAAATCCCACGCCCCGAGAAAATAATCTTCCGAGCCTGTGCCTTCGATCGAAGGCAACTTCGCGCCATCCACAAAAAACATGTCGTTTCCCTCGCCCCACCAGCCGTCCACGTTTTCGAGCACTGACATTGTCACCCCGGCGAAATCTCCGTGCCCCCGCGCCTCCATCCAGACGTAATTCTCCCGTCCATCAATGTCGAATTTGTTCTCGGGATGCGCTTGGTTCGGCGTGGCTTGGCGATACTGCGCGTGAAAATAAAGCGTCTCGGCCGGCAGCGGTGAGCGATAGGCGCGCATGTCAATGTTCCAATAAACCGCACCCGCAGTCTCGCTCCCCTCGTTCGTTAGCGTAATCCGCGCGGATTTTTGAAACGGCATCGGGAAGAAGCAATTCAGAGCTTTGTCGGCGCCCACGGACAGCGGAATGGATTGGTACATAAAATAATCGCCGAGGCCCAGGCCGAAGAAATCTCCGACCGGAGCTTCGACGCTCGGCGTCGCCTCTCCATCCCAGTACATGCGCAGGACGATTTTCTTCAGGTGATATTGCTCGCGGCTGGCAATCGTAATCCAGATATGCGTGATCTCGCCGGGCCCTTTCTCGTTGAGGAGCGTCAGCGAGCCGCCTGCCGGAAGCGCGCGGTAATCTTCATTGCCTCCCTTGCGGTCATAGCTGGAAATTCGTTTCAGCACATAGTCGTGCGGTTTCGGCAAATCGGTGAGCAGGCTCGTGAGGTCTTGCGCACAAAGTGGCCGCGCTGCGACAAGCAGGAAAAGCATACACAAAACTTTCCGCATCATTCCCTCCCGTGCACTGCTTTCTCGCGGACGTGCCTTTTCAGGCCGCCTTAACTCAGTGCTTGCCGCAAATCCTCGATCAAATCCTCCGCATCCTCGAGCCCAATCGACACCCGCACCGTCCCCGGCCTCACGCCCGCCCGCTCCAATTCTTCCTCCGACATGTGGTAATGCGAAGTGTACGCCGGCAACACCACCAGCGACTCCACGCCGCCCAAACTCGCCGCCAGCGAAAACACCTCCACGCGGTCGCAAAACCGCCGCGCCGCGGCAATTCCGCCCTTCACGTCGAAAGACAGCATCCCGCCAAATCCGCTCATCTGCCGCCGCGCCAATCTATTATCCGGATGCGACGCCAATCCCGGATAATGCACCCGCTCCACTCGCCGATGCCTCTCCAAAAACCGCGCCACCGCCATCGCCGTCGCGCACTGCCGCGCCACGCGCACGCCCAGCGTCTTCATCCCGCGAATCAGCAGGTATGCGCCCTCCGGATCCATGCATCCGCCCAAATAAATTATGTTTTCGCGCACCCGCGCAATCCATTCCCGCGAACCCGCCACAGCCCCGCCAATCAAGTCCGAATGCCCGCCCAGATACTTCGTCGCGCTGTGCACCGTCATGTCGAATCCCAAAGCAATCGGCTTCTGCAGCAGCGGGCTGGCAAAAGTATTGTCCACAATCGTGGTCAGCTTGAATTCGCGCGCCAATTCCATCGCCCGCCGCAAATCCACCAGCCGCAGCGAAGGATTTGTCGGCGTCTCCACGTACAGGCAGCGCGTATTCGTCGTCACCTGCTCTTCTGCGCCCGCCAAATCCGCCTCCACGTGCCGTACGCGAATCCCCATCCGCGGAAACACATCGCGCATCAGCCGGTACGTCCCGCCATAAAGCTGCGCCGTCGAAATCACTTCGTCGCCCGCGCTCAAAACCGCCAGCAGCGCGCTCGAAATCGCCGCCATGCCTGAAGCCGCCACAATCGCCGCTTCCGCTCCCTCCAGCGCCGCGATTTTTTCTTCCGCAATGGCCAGCGTCGGATTCCCGTAGCGCGTGTAGATGTATGCCGAACTTTTCCCCTCCGCCCAGCGCTTCATCTCCGCTGTCGACGCGAACGTGAACGTCGAGCTGCGCACAATCTCCGGCGCCACCGGCCCGCTCTTGCCTTTGCGCGCCTCCCCACGATGTATCGCGGTTGTTGCATTCCCCCACTTCCGCCCCTTCTCTCTTTTCGCCATTCCTCACCTCACAAAATCATGTCATTCCGAGCCCGGTCGCGCCGTTTGCGAACGGCGGCGAGGAACCTGCTTCTCGCCTCTGCCTGTGTAGCGCAGAGTTTCGCTCCTGAGAACCTCTGCGGCTTTTCGCCCGCGGAATTCCGCGCTTATCATCTCAGAGAACCGCGCAAATGCGGAAGCTCCGCCTAAGAATCTAGGGTGTTCCGAGCGGCCAATTTGTCTTGCGGGGTTTGACGGAAACCAGGGCAGCGTACTTCAGGCGCGCACTCTGAACTTTCACCTTTGCGGAGCCGTCAGCTTCGCCCGTGCAAGCGGCGAACGGCAAGGCGCGATTACGCTCAGCCCGTGCTAAGGAATCACCAACGTCGCGCCTTCGGGCGCAGCAGCTTCGTAGCGAATGCCCTGCCAGCGATAAATCACGCGGAGTTGCTTGTGAAGCCCATACGCAGGATCGCCGCCCAGCGAATCGTTGGAGACCACGAACTGCAAGCGATTGCCATTCACGAACGACCGCAGGCGCTCCGTAATGTCAACGCGACGGCCTTCTGCGCCATAAGTGGCGTGCAGAATTTCCAGCGCTCCGGAAGCATCCTCCGCGATGGGCGCGCCGCCGTTTGGCAGCTCGAGAGAGGCGTGCTCATCCACCGTGGCGCGGTACGGCTGCCCGTCGAAGAGATACACGACGCTGAGCCGTTTGCGGCGATCCGGCGCAGGGTCGCCGCCCATCGTGTCATTGTTGATGGGCAGAACGAGCTGGTCGCCCTGAATCAGCGAATTCAGCCGCTCGGTCACGTCAAAGTAGCGAAAATCCGCTCCATATTGAGCGCGCATCACCCGCAGGTGGCCTCGAAAAAAATCGGCATCGGCAGGAATGGAAACCGTATCGCCTTCGTCGACCCTCTCCCTCGCCGGCCGGCCGTCAAATACGTACCACACGGTAAGAGTTTTGCGCTCGTGGTCGGCGGGATCGCCGCCCATCGTGAAATTGTTGACCGCAAGACTGAGGCGCCCGTCTTGAACCTGCGAAGCGAGACGGCCAGTCACATCCGCGAATCGGCCTTCCACTCCATAATCAGCGCGAAGGATGTGCAGGCCGCGATGCTCGCGATCTTCGTGGCGATCTGCATCGCCACCATCTCGGTGGTCCGCGTCGAGCCTGTCGTGATCGGCGTCGTCATGGCGAGCGTCGCCAAAGTTGTTGCGCTGGTCGCCGTCCATGCGGGCGGAAACGGACAGTTGGACGACCGCTTTTTCGGGAAATGCCAGGACTTTTCTTTCGCCGCGCTCATTTTCGATTTGCAGGCGGAGCGTTTTCCGCATGCCGGGCGCGGGATCGCCGCCCAGGACAAAATTCTCCACACGAAAATCGAGCTGGTGGTCGCGAACCAGCGAACGAACGGCCGGAGTCACGTCCGACCACGCATTTCCTGCGCCGTATTCAGCATGAACAAGCCGCCAACGGCCCTCTTGCGCGAGAACGCTCGGCACCAGAGCTGCAAGCGTTACGAAAACCGCCAATACCGCCACACATACCGCGAGGATGGAAAAGGCGCGCTTCATGGGCCGCTCCTTGAGCAGGTTTAGTGCGCGAAACTTGCCTCAGATGGCGAGTCTCGGATCAAAATCGGTGAATGGCTCCGCCGTGAGCCGGAAATAACTTTCGTCGAGTCTTTTGGAAACATACCCCCGCCGCCTTCTGTTCGCAATGCTCGTTTCAAAAACCTGTGCGCAGACGGTTATAAGTGCCCGCGTGAGCTCCTGTTTTGCGTAAGGGCTTGGCTTCAGCCGTGCCGTAACCGCATTTCATTGCGGCTTTAGCCGCTGAGGCACGTATTTTGCGGTTGTCCACCCAGCCTCTTATAACGCTCAACAAGGTTATACTTGCCGTTAGAAATGAGAACTGTAGTGCTCACGAACGCATGACTGCCCCGAAAAAGCCGAAAACGGATTCAACGCCGCGCAATCTTCGCGACATGGACGTCACCCTCGTCCACGAATGGAATGACGGCGCCGTTCGCGCCCATCAGGATTATCTCGTCGGCGAAGAGCCGCTCGAGATTCGCGTGAACGGCCGCTCGCTCAGCGTCACCATGCGCACTCCCGGAAACGATTTCGAATTGGCGGCGGGATTTCTCTTCACCGAGGGATTGATCCAGCGCGCAGAGCAAATTATTTCCATCGAGCACGCCAAAGAATGCAAAGCGACCGAGCGCGGCAACATTGTCGACATAAAACTCGCACCCGATGTGGAGTTGGACTTGGAAACGGTGCGCCGGAATTTTTTTGCGGCGTCCAGCTGCGGCATTTGCGGCAAAGCGTCAATTGACGCGGTTCGCGCGCGCGGCGTGCGTCCCGCAAATGCGAATTTTCGCGTCAGCGCGGAAACGATTTGCGCCATGCCGGAAAAACTTCACGCCGGGCAGCAGATTTTTGGCCGTACCGGCGGCTTGCACGCGGCGGGTCTCTTCACCGCCCGCGGCGAATTGCTTGTCGAGCGCGAAGACATTGGCCGCCACAACGCCGTCGACAAAATCGTCGGCTGGGCCCTCCTTGGAAGGCAATCCGCTCAAGTAGGCGAGCGCGTGCCTCGCCAGACGGCGCACGAGTCAGTCAGTCACGGTGCCCTCGGCAAAGTCGCCGACCGCGCCCGCCTCGAATCTCAAACGCCTCACGCAGGAGAGCATGCGCCCCGCCGGGCTGGGCAGGAGGCCATCAGTTACGACGCGCGCAACTCCCTCACGGCCGCCGAGCCCCCCCTCCCGAACAAATTGCCCTTGGCGGAATGCGTTTTGCTCGTCAGCGGCCGCGGCGGATTCGAAATTGTCCAGAAGGCCGCCGTGGCCGGCGCGCCCGTCGTCGCCTCAGTAAGCGCCTGCTCCAGCCTCGCCGTCCAATTCGCCCGCGAAATGCGCATCACCCTCCTCGGCTTCCTCCGCCCCCCCCGCTTCATCGTGTACTCCGTCCCCGACCGCCTCGCGATCGCCGCAGAGGCATCGACGGGGCGCTGCTGATTCAAGGCATCAAAGCAGTGCACGCATATCTGTTCTAGAGGGATGCTCCAAGCTAGTGGGGACACGGGATGGCAGGGAGGGTGTGGCAGGGAATCAGCGGACGCCCCCCTGTGGAAGGTGTCTGCCTTCACTCTTCTCTCTTCTCTCGTAACTTACCACTCACTCCGCAGCGTGGCCGAGCATGACGCGCTTGCCGCCCGCGGCTTTGGCACGGTACAGGGCTTCGTCGGCGACGCGCAGGAGCGCGCCGGCATTCGCGCCATGCGTGGGATAGGAACTGACGCCGAGGGATAGCGCGCCCGGGTTGAGGAACACGTCGGCGTACTGTATGACAGTGCGACGAAATTCGCGTTCGAGAAGCTCGGCGCGGCGCTTGGCTGTGTCCAGCGAAGTATCGAGCAGGATCAAAACAAATTCATCGCCGCCGTAACGGCAGGCAATGTCGCCGGCGCGCACAACCTTCTCCACTAGATTGCCGAACGAGCGCAACAGGCTGTCACCGGCGGCGTGGCCGTACGTATCATTGAAAGACTTGAAGTTGTCCAGGTCGCACATGATGATGCCGACAGCGCGGCCATCGCGGCTGGCGCGGTGGATTTCGCGCGGCAGAGTTTCATCGAGGTAGCGGCGATTGAAAAGTCCACTGACAGGATCGCGAATGGACTGCGCGCGTAGGCTTTCGCGCAACTTAAGATTGGCGAGCGCGAGAGCAACGTGGCCAGCGAGCATCTCAACAAGTTGCTGACGCGCCTCGAGAAGACGGTGCTGCACGTCTTTGGGCAAGCTGAGTTCGTAGGGGCTGCCCTGAACGCTGATAACGCCGAGAGTTTCGCCGGACGCAAGCAGCGGCGCGCAAATCGAGTTCGCGGAGGAAAGGCGCGAAAGATGCGCGCAGAGAACGGGTGCGCTGGGATCAGCGACGCGATGGACCTGGCCGCGGCGCAACGCCCAGCACTGCTCAGGAGTGAAGACGGCTTCGCCAAGCAGCTTCTCGCCCCATTTCACCGTCGCTTCGAGCAGATTGACCGAATTGTTCCATTCAAAAAGCGCGCCCGCGCCGGACGGAAAAAGTTTGGGGAGGGATTGTTCGAGCACGTCATGAGCCTCCGCGGCGGAGAGGCAGGTTTGCAGCAGCGTGCTCAGCTGCTGAACGATGTTCATTTCCCGATTGCGCTGCTCGAGATCGCGAACGGATTCGGAAAGTTTTTTGTTGGCATGGCGAAACTCGCGCTCGGAATGATCGAGAGAGCCAGCTTCGCGGGCAATGATTGACGCAGCGATGATTTCGCCGGATGGAGCCACGACGGGCGAAACAGAGACCGAGCAGAAGACCGGCGCGGCCTCTTTTCGCGCGCATTCCAATTGGCGCGCCGGGAAGCGCTTGCCCTCAGCGAGATCGGCGAGAAGCGGGAGAATTTCAGTGGAAGCGTCAGAGCCAAAAATTACAGACAGAGGCTGGCCGATTGCTTCTTGCGGCGCGTACCTGTAAAGCCGCTCAGCCCCGGGATTCCAACTGACAATTGTGCCGTCAAGCGCGAGGCCGAAAATGGCGTCCTCAGCGGAATGAAGGATAGCTGCCGGCAAATCGCATGTGGGCACGCGCGAAGGCATGTTCGCAGCAGAGCGCTCCGGCGCACGCACGGGCTCCGTGCGCGCCTCTCGCCTCGACGAGCGCACCTCTTCTTGAACTGGCTTGCCCTGACCAATTCGCGGCAGTTCAAAGGATGAGCTTTGCTGGAGCTTCTCTGCCTGACCCATTCCGCTCCGTTTTCTCGCCAACCGTGGGGAAGCAGACGGATAGCTTCCGCTAGGGGCGCGCCTGTGAGGTTAGGAGAAAGCACAAGTTGCGGCAATACAAACAGTTAGGTATGAGAGTGCGTTAGCCCTTAGGCAAAACTCCGGGCTTTCCTGTACAAGGCTTACTAGTACTGTTGCGAGCGAGAAGCGTCGGCTAACACCCCGCATTTAGGTTTCAGTGTCCTCTTGAGAACGAGCCAAGCCATTGACTCTAATGGGTTTTACTACAGCAGGATGCAGCGAAGACCTTATTGTAAGAGTATCGGCGTTCAGCAACTATAGCTTCACTAAAAGACGATAGGGGGTTCGCGTAGCGCAATAAAGGAGACTGATCGGGTAGGACTCCCTTCCACCGTAGGGATCCTCGGAACTCACTCCCTTTACCAGTTCCCCGCGAACTTCTCCTTGCGAACTCCCATCGGCCTTTCCTCAAACAGGCAACCGCACATCACAGCTTAACGGGCCGGGCGCAGAGGTGTAGGGGGCAAGGCACGCGCGAATGGGAGTTTCATGAACAACATGGCGCGGGTGTCAAGTCCTATCGCATAGGTTTATCTATCTATGGCTATGGTCTACGGTGGGATGCGGGACCAATATCCTGCAAAGCATGAGCGACTCCACGCAAGCGGCTCTTAAGATTCAAAGACAGATTTTCCATCTCCTTGCGGTGGCTGTTCACATGGGCCGCTGAAAGGCTTTGCAAGCGCGCAGAAAATTGGTCGAGCGCGCGATGGCATTCTGCATCCACGAGAACGCGATTCTGCTCGGCCCAATCGGTC
Source organism: Candidatus Acidiferrales bacterium (assembly GCA_035933545.1). Classification (GTDB taxonomy): domain Bacteria; phylum Acidobacteriota; class Terriglobia; order Acidiferrales; family UBA7541; genus DAHUXN01. Next base: position 77,880 of record DASYYQ010000116.1, read on the forward strand.
ATCAAAGCATTGAGCGCCTGAGCGGCATGAGCGTTCAGCTCCTCGCAAAAGCGGTGAATGATTTGCTCGGAAAGGCTGTCGAGGCGCGACGCGGTTTGCTGGCAGAAAACTTCGAGCTGGTGATCCAAGTGATGAGAGAACTGGGCGTATTGAAGATTGAAAAATTCGCGCAATGCGGCCATGTGGCGGGCATATTCGGCTTCGGTAGTTGTGGAATGAGAATCATTCTCCCGGGCCGGCTCTACCGCGAAACGCGCGGTCTTGGCGGCTTCGTGATGAATTGCCGCAGTGAAACTCGATGAGCCTTCGAAGAACGGCGGCATGGTAGCGGAGCGCGGCGGCGCAGATGCGAAAGTGAACGGGCGCGAAGCTTCGGGAAGGGGCATATACTTCACTGCCGCACGAGGAGGAGCGTCGGTATCAGAGAAGCTGGCGGCGTTTAGCGCGGCTTGAGAACGCGTCGTGGCGATTGCATTATGCTTTGCAGAGCCGTATTTGCCATTCCAAGAAGCCGAAAAAAAGCGGCTAACGTGCTCCAGGGCCGACAGGGCACGGTGAGCGCTTTCCGAGCTCAATTGGCCGGACTTTGTCCATGCTTTCAAAAAAGTCCGGCTCCAATCTATCCCCGTGTTCTTCAGGGACGCGCTTTGTTTGCGAATCCATGTTTGAAAATTCCCGTTTGCGCTCGCCATTTGCCAGTTCACCTCGTCGAGAAGAATCAGTGATCCCGTATAGCCGCATTTTGTTCCAGAGAGTCTTGGTGCTGATGTGAAGAGCACGGGCTGTTTCAGTGCGATTCCAGCGGCTCTTGCGGAGGCAGTCCTCGATTAGCTGCTTTTCAGCCTCGGCGCGAATGGAGGCAATATGCGGCTTTAGACCGGCCGGGTGGGCCGGTTCTTTTTGCGCGGAAAAGCCTGCGGCGCCACTCGCGGAGGACAACTCGGCGATCAATGCTTCGTCATCCTGGAGGACGAGATGGCGGCAGATGAAACTCTTGAGTTCACGAACGTTGCCGGGCCAGGAATATTCAAGGCACGCCTCCATGGCTCGCAGGGAAAGGGCACGCGGGCGACAGCCCAGCTGGAGGGAAAGTACCTCGATGAAGTGATCGATAAAAAGAGGAATATCTTCCCGGCGCTCGCGCAAGGGAGGAACGCGCAGAGTGATGGTGTTGAGGCGGTAATACAAGTCAGTGCGGAAAGTCCTCTGTTCCAGAGCCTTTTCAATGTCCACATTTGTTGCGGCGATGATGCGGACGTCCACGGAGATGATGCGGCGACCGCCAAGCCTGGAGAATTGCTGGTCCTGCAAAACGTGAAGCAATTTGGCCTGCAAACCAGGGGGCATTTCCCCGATCTCGTCGAGAAGAATAGTGCCGTGGTCGCAAAGCTCAAAAAGGCCCGGCTTTGGTCTTGTTGCGCCGGTGAAGGCTCCGGACTCATAGCCAAAGAGCTCACTTTCAAGGAGCTCCGACGGCAATGCGGCGCAATTGATTTTGAGGAAAGTGCGGCTGGCCCTCAGCGAACGCGCATGAAGGGTACGCGCGGCGAATTCCTTGCCGACACCGGATTCGCCGAGGAGCAGCACCGGAACGTCCACGGAAGCGACTCTCTCGATCTGGTGCTGAAGCTCGGCCATAGCGGGACTGCGGGTTGGGGACAATTCCTCGAGGGCAGGAACGTGATCGGACGCTGCTGAAGAAGGGGTAGAGGGGCTTGTTACAGACAAACCATCGCGTACTTCACGCGTTGCTACCGAGCTATCGAAATCCATCACACGAGCTGAAGCGTTCATCAAAACTCCCGGAAACTGAGCTGACCAAGGGTAAAAAGCGTCCAAAACTGAAACGCCGAATGAGGTTCAATTTCACTGCGAAAAAAAACCTTCGAACCTCAGACAACAATGTTACGAACTCGGTTGGAACTGCGCCATAGGTGCAAGGCTGAATTCCAAGACGGAGAAATACTTAGTACGTGTAAGGCCCGCTCTCCCCGCGCTACTAGGCCTGGACCAAGCCACGGCGAATGGCATAACGCACCAAGCCGGCGGTCTCATGGATATCGAGCTTTTCCATGATGCGCGTGCGATGGGTCTCCGCCGTTTTCACGCTGATGTTCAGGACCCCGGCGACTTCTTTCGTGGTCTTGCCCTCAGCGATGAGTTGAAGAACCTGGCGCTCGCGCGGACTCAGAGGCTCGGACGAGAGCTCCGTTTTGTTCTGATACGCCTGAACGACGGCGCGAGAAACTTCCGGGCTCAAGTAGACGCCGCCGCGCGAGGCTTCGCGAATGGCCTGGACAAGATTTTCGGCAGCGTGAGTTTTGACGACGTAACCCTTGGCACCGACGCGAAGAGCGTCGAGCAAATAGGGATCTTCGTCATGGACGGTGAGGAAAATGGTTTTCGTTTGCGGCGAGACTTTTTGGATCTCCTTGGCGGCGTCGATGCCGTTGAGGACAGCCATGCTGACGTCCAGGACGGCGACGTCAGGATGCATGGATTCCGCAATCCGGACGGCCTCCTGGCCGTTGGAGGCCTCGCCTATGATTTTCAAGCCTTCCTTTTCGAGCAGAACTTTGAGCGACTGGCGAACAATTTGATGATCATCTGCGAGCAAAACTTGTATCGGCATATCTTAATCCTCCAAGGGGACCAGAATCTTTAGTTCCGTCCCCTGTTGTGGTGCAGATTGAATTTCCAGCGAACCCCCAAGAACATTGAGCCGCTCCCGGATACCGAGGAGGCCCAAGGCGTTTTTGCTGGCCTTGGGCAGCGCGGCAGGATCGAAACCAACACCATCGTCACGAATACGACAATGAAGTTCTCCGGGAGACATCCACAGTCGGATATGAACGCGCGAGGCCTTGGCGTGCCTGGCGACATTGTTCAAAGCTTCTTGAGCGACGCGGTACATGGCCGCTTCCGTCGATTTGGTCAAGCGCGGCATGGCTTTGCTGTCGACGCTGACTGGCGTTCCAAAGCGCTTCGAGAAGCGCTCCGCGAGAGATTGCAGGGCCGGCAAAAGGCCATAATCGTCGAGCACCGTGGGGCGGAGCTCATGAGAAAAATTGCGCAACTGCTGTTCGATTTGCTCGAGCAGAGATTCGACTTCGCGAAGAGTCGCTTGCCCGGGTGGCGAGAGATCGCGCGCGAGTTGCATAAGCTGGATGTGAACAGCGGCCAAGAGCTGTCCAGACTCATCGTGCAGGGCGCGGGCGATTCTACGGGTCTCACTCTCTAAAGATTCATTCAGACGGCGCAAAGTCTCATTGGCCTCGCCGAAAGCACGATGAGTCATTTCAAACGGGCCCATAGACTCGGCGAGGAAGTCTCCAGCGCGGCGAATTACCTCGACTTGCTCGCCAGCGCCAAGGATTTTTCCCAAGGTTTGCTGGTGAACTGCAATCATGTCGAGAATGCCTTTTCCTTCACCGAGCGCGCGGCGGCCGAATTCGTAAGCCTGTTTGAGGGAAGTTTCGCCGCCCTCCCGCAAGTAGGTTTTCAGCGCGCGTTCATATTCCATTTCCATCTGGAACCCGTCCACCGGGCACCTCCTTCCGCGGCCCGGAATATCGTGCGACGAGGACCAGTGCATCGTCCGTGCCACGCGCGGAGCGCGCCAAAATAGCGTCGGCGGTGGCCTGCACAGAGCCCGGCTTCAATGCATCAGCAAAATCGGCGCGAACACCATCGGTCACGAAAATGAGGGTGTCGCCCCTGGAAACCGGGACGGTGGACGCAAGCAGCGGCGGCAATTGATCGCCAACGACGCCGCCGCGGAGCGGAAGCACTTCGCGACTCACCGTTCCATAGCCGTCGCGGTGAAGGAGGACACCTTCGACGTTGCCCACGCCGAGCCAGGTGACCGTGCCGTCAGCCGAATTGAAACGAGCCAGACTCATGACCACTCCGCGGGTAGGTTTCAACTGTTCATGGCAGAGGCGAACCAAATTAATCACCGACTCCTTAGCATTGCGTTCCAGGACCTCGGCAGCAATCTTTGCCGCCCTGGCTGCGCCTTCGCCATGACCGAGACCGTCGACCACAGCGATCATTGCTCCTTGTTTGAGTTGCACGAACACGTGCCGGTCGCCCGTCTCCGTTTGTCCGGGAAGCGTGCTGGCGGCGACGCCCCAGTCGACTAGCTGGCTCTTTACCTTCTCCATTTCCTCGCCGTAACCGTGGTGCCGTAGCCAATCCTGGATTCAATTTCGAATTCGTCCATGAGCCTGCGGACGCCGGGAAGGCCGAGGCCGAGGCTCCTCGAAGTGGAAAAACCGCCCTGGAGCGCGCGACGAATGTCCGGGATGCCGGGGCCTTGATCGCGCGCGCGAACCATCACGCCGCGGCGGTCGCCACGCTCGCATAGACGCAGGACAATTTCACCCTGCTTGGCGTAAAGAACGATATTGCGAGCAAGTTCGGAAATGGCCGTGGCGATGAGCGTAAGTTCGCTAGAAGAGAAACCGAGGCTCGCGGCCAGCAAGCGGCCTTTCTGGCGCGCGGCGACGATGTCGGTATCGGAATGAATCTGAACCGCGACCTCCTCGAGCACACGATCTTTGCCGCTGCTCATCGAGCCTTCCGTCTGGGCGAGCGCGTCCAGGGGATCGCGTTCACCGTCCACGAGGGCTCCCTTCCTTGTTGGGAACTGCGGCCTTCTGCCTGAGAAACGCAATCCCTTCCTCAAGATCGAGAGCTGTTGGGACGCCTTCGAGTTTCAAACCGAGTTGGACCATAGTGAATGCGACGTCGGGCTGGATTCCTACGATGACAGTCTCGGCGCCCCGCAAGCGAATCATGAAAGTGATATCGCGAAGAGTGCGCGTGGCGAAAGAATCCATAACGTCCAGAGCGGTGACGTCGACAATTACGCCGCGTGAACGCAGGCGGCCCACTTGCTCGACGAGCGCGTCGCGCAACTGCACCAGATCCGCGTCCGAGAGGGCAGACTGGATAGAGGCGATTAGATAAGGGCCCTGCTTTAAGATGGGGACTTCCACGAATTAAGTCCTCAACTCCGACGTTTCTGCCAGCGGAACAACTTTGTAACCGAGCAGGCGCTCTGCCTCTTCGATTCCTCCCTGAAGATCGCCGACGGTGTTCATTTTGCCGAGGTCCACGCCGATGGTTACAAGGGTCTGCGCGATTTCGGGAGAAAGGCCGGTGATGATGACCGTGGCACCGAGGAGTCGCGTGGCTTCGACGGTTTGCACCAGATTGTTGGCGACGTTGGCGTCCATGACCGGCACGCCGGTGATGTCGATGACGACGACTTTAGCGCGATTGGTACGGATGCCGCGGAGGAGCTGTTCGGTTAACTGACGAGCGCGCTGCGGGTCGATGACGCCGATGATGGGGAGAATCAAGAGGCGTTCGCGGACTTGCAGCACCGGCGTGGACAGAACGCGGATGGCTTCCTGCTGTTCGCGGATGACGCGTTCGCGCTCTTGGACGAAGCCAACGGCGACGGTGTTGGCGATGCGGTTGGCGGCAGGCTCGTAAGCGTCGAGGATGCGGTTCAGAAGGGCGAAGTCATTCTGATACTTGGCGAACAGCGAACGGGCGAGCACGTCGCGGAGGAGGAGCACGATGCCGACGACTTCGTGGGTTTCGACGCCTCGCGGAATAATACGTTCGGAAAGATTGCGGGCGTAGGCTTGCAGGGCTTCGAACGTTCCAGTCTCAAGCGCTTCCACGTAGTTGTCATACACGGAAGTTGCTTCCGCGAAGATTTCTTCTTTGGTCATGGCGGTGAGCAGCTTTGCTTCGGTGATGCGGCGCGCCCATTCTTCGCGCAATTGGGTGCGGTTTTGCCTCAGGTGAGCGACCAACTGACGCAACAGCTCGGCGGTCGGCTGCGACATCTGGTGTGACGTTCCGAACGTGGTGCGTGCTTCGCGAGTTTCGTGGTCCATCGGGTTTCCTCCCCATTCGAGTCAGAGGCTGGGTAATGAGAGCCTACGGAAAACCTCCGACGGTTGTAAGAAGCTGGGATTCTTGCAGATAAACAGAATGAAGGGAATACGGGCAAGCACCCGAGGCTTGTAGAGTGATTTACGTACAGATTTCAATTTAGGGCGAGAACGCCCGAAACGAAGCTCGCTGGTGTGTCTGATCGGCAAAGGACGGCCAAAAATGGGTGAGGACTGTCGTCGCTGAGAATTTGATGCAGATCCTAGTCAACCGCGGCGCTTCAACCCGCTCCGTGAATCGCCGAGTTGCCAAGCGGCTACACATGGCCTACTCGTAGTCGGAAAGGGTTTTGGCCATTTCACGGAGGCGTTCATCGGCGCGCGCGAAGACGCTCTTCTCGTCGAATTTGCCGGCTCCGTTGTGACTGCCAGCCTTGATGCCCGTAAGAATCTCGATTCCTTCGTCAATGGTGCTGACCGGGAAAATGTGGAACTTGCCTTTGGCCACCGCGTCAATCACATCATCGCGCAGCATTAAATCGTCGACGTTCTCGACGGGAATAAGCACGCCCTGCTTGCCAGTGAAGCCTTTAACACGGCAAACGTCATAGTAGCCCTCGATTTTCTCGTTCACGCCGCCGATGGGCTGAATGTCACCCTGCTGATTGACGGAGCCGGTGACGGCCAAGTCCTGGTGTATGGGCGCGCCGGCGAGCGCCGAGAGCAGCGCGTAAATTTCGGTCGAGCTCGCGCTATCGCCGTCCACTCCGGAATAGGACTGCTCGAAGCAAACACTGGCCGCCAACGAGAGCGGCTTGTCCTGCGCGAACATCCGCCGCAGGTAACCGGAGATGATGTGCATGCCTTTATCGTGAATGCGGCCGCTCAGATTCGATTCGCGCTCGATATTGATGATTCCGGATTTTCCCAGGGCTGCTGACGCGGTAATGCGCACCGGTTTGCCGAAAGCGTAGCCGCCCAGCTCCATGACGCTCAATCCGTTCACCTGGCCGACGCGTTCGCCGCAAACGTCAATCAGCAAAAGCCCCTTTTCAATCATTTCTTGGATCTTCATCTCGACCAAGTTATGGCGGTCGATTTTTGCTTCCAGTGACTGGCGTACGTGCGCCGCGGTGACCAGCGTCTTATGTTCCTGCTGTGCCGCATAACTCGACTCGCGCGCCACGTCGGCAATGTCAAAAAATCGCGCGGTCACTTTTCCGCGACGCCCGGCTTGCCGAACGCCATGCTCCATCAATGCGGCAATGGCCTCTCTGTCGAACGGCAGCAAATTCTCGTCATCGCACAGCTTTCGCAGCCGTCCGCAGTAATGGCGGATCACTTCCTCGCCCCAGGTCATTTCGTCGTCGAACTCAGCGCGAACTTTAAAAATTTTCTTGAAATCATCTTCGTAGTTGTAAAGCAGCTCATACATATCGCGATCGCCTATCAGAACGATCTTCAGATGGATGTCGATGGGCTCGGGCTTCATGGCGGGCGTGCTGAAGGGAAAGAAAACATCCACGGGCTGAATCTCGAGCTTGCTGTGATTCAGGGTGCGCTTTAGGGTGCGCCAGACGCCCGGCTCCGTGAGCACGTCCAGCGCGTACATAATCAGGAAGCCGCCATCAGCCCGCAGCAGCGAGCCTGCGCGCAAGTCCATAAAATCGGAGCTCCAGCCACCGCGCGCGTCGTAGCTGCGGTGGATGGTGCCAAAGAGATTCGCATATGTGGGAATGGTCTCAAAAATCACCGGGCAGGATTCATGGTCGCCGTGGGAGAGGATCACGTTCACACCGTACACGCGGAAGGGATCGCGATCGGAACGTTCTGGACGCAGGCCGGGCGTTCCATCAGAAGGCGGCTGTTCCTCTTCGCCTTCGCGCTCTTTGAACGGTTCCAGATTATCGAGAATGTGCTGGCGCACCTCTTCCAGATATTCGGCGACGTGCGAATCTGCGTATTTCTCCTTCAGCTCTTCGATCACCCCGTCGACCAGCACCGAAGCCGCTTCCTGTTCCAGATAACTCATCTCGCTCGCCAGTTCCCGCGACAGAGTGAGCGTCCTGCGGTAAACGACGGTGAATTCCTGGCGGAACTGGTCGTACTTGCGTTCAAGATCTTCCGCCGCAGTGGTTTCGATTTTCCCTTCCTGCACGAGCTTGGGAATCTCCTCGATGGGCACCATCGCGCCATCGAGAACGGGGAAAATTTCAGGCAACGCCACAGCTCCCACTTGCATGCGGCCCAGCGCGAATTGTTCGCGCGCAATGCGACGCGTGAAATCGTCCATCAGCTCTTTTTCGCGCTGCGTGTAGCGGTCGACGATGCGCGCCTTCTGCCTTTGAAAAGGCTCGCCTTCGAACACTTGCGGGATGCGCCGCCGCAGAAACTCGATTCCGGACTGCACCTCTTTGCGAAAGGCAATTGCCTGGCCGGGAGGCAGGCTCAGCAAGCGCGGGCGGTCCGGGTTCTTGAAATTGTTGACGTAGCAGCGATCCGGAGAAAGTTGTGTCTTCGGCCCAATTCCTTCAATCATGCGCACAATCATTCCGCCGCGACTGGTACCGCTCAACCCGCACACAAAAACGTTGTAGCCTTGCGCGGTCATATCCACACCCATGCGCAGGGCGCGCAAAGCGCGATCCTGGCCGATCTCACTGCCGATGGAGGGGGCTTCCGCAGATGTGGCGTAGGGCACCGTTGCCGGATCGCAGCGCCAGCGCAATTGTTCTGGCTGAAGTTCCTTCGGATGTGAAGCTTTCGGGTTCATTGTTTTTCTCTGACGCTCTATCCGGCAGCAGCTTCCATTTGCGCCAGTGCATTATACGTGTCCCGCCGGCGTATGGAGATGAAACTGTGAGCCGCTTGCTACAATCGGTTCTCTCGCGGGCAATCGAGCAGGCGCTCAGGAACTCTCTGCGCGCCGGCCGGTCTTCGTGTACAAATCCATCACGCTCGCAGCGGCCGCGACGATAATCGGTCCCAATACAATTCCCAATAGTCCAAAAACAAGGATTCCGCCGATGACCGCGACGAATACGATGAGTCCGTTCATCCGCGCGCGTCCGCTGAGGAACCACGGGCGTATGAAATTATCCACAAAGCCCGCCACGAAGGTCAGGATAATGGCCAGAATAATGGCTTTGCCCCAGTGTCCAGTAACAATCAAGTCAATCATTGCGGGAATCCAAATGATCAAATCGCCGACGACTGGCAACAGCGAAAAAAATGCGATGGCTACGCCCCAAAATACCGGCGCAGTGATTCCGACAATAGCGAACCCGAAACCCCCGGCGAGGCCATGAATAATCGCCGTCGCCAGCGCCATAGTCACGCTGGCGAAAATCAGATCGCGCGATTTTCCGACAATTTCCTCTCGCGACTCGCGTTCAAAGGGAAGGATCTGCCGCAACCATGCCATAATTTCCGTGCTGTCGCGAAAAAAATAGAACATGGCGAGGATTGCCACGATCAGATCGAAAATAAAAATGGCGACGTTGCGCAGCACCACGGCAATTTTTGATGCGAGGAAAGTTGCGACAGTCTCGATGCCGTGATGGAAAAGTTGCGAAAGGCTTTCCGGCGTTTGGCCGGGTATATGCGCGCCGAGCCATATCCACCAATGATCCAGACGGCTGAAACCGCCGTTATTGAGCTGGTTCTGCACCGCGGATGCGGCTTGCAACGCCTGATGAACGAAAGCCATGCCCACGCCAATCGCCGGAACGATTAGCAGTAGCGTTACCAGAATGGTACAGGCCGTTGCTGCTCGTTTGCGGCTCCACTGTTTTTCCAGGCGCTTATTGAGCGGGTCAAAAACCACCGCCAATACTGCTGCCCAGCACAGTGGGGCCAGAAACGGCTCAAAAACGAGATAGGTGAAATAGATGAGCAGCGCGATAAACAAATAGAAAAAAACCGCGCTGAGCCGCTGTTGCTGTATGGATCTGTATGGCAAGTTTCTGGTGTCCGCTCCGTGAGGCGTTCGGGCCCTTAATCACGAGCATCCATAGTTTTCTTTTGAAAATTTGTCAACTGTGCATTGCGGTCGGGCCGTTTTTCAGGCAACGCAAAAGCTGTTCATGCGACCGGCTGCCCGCCTCATGCGCCTCGGCAATGTTATAATGCGCCTGTGGTTCCTGGATAGGCCATGCCAACTGAAACGTGCCAGCACACACGAACTATACTTGTCGCCAAAGACGAGCATGAGGAATATCTCGAATGCCTCGACTGCGGCGAGATTTTCGATCCTGCCGAGCGCGAACCGGCAGCGCCGCCGATAATAAGCTCTGACGAATCGCTTTCCGACGCGTAAACCCGCGTCACTCCAGCTTCATTGCTCATCGGCGTCGCTCATGAACAACGGGCGAACGAGTTTCAGCGCGGTCCGCGAACGAAGACAAGGTAAATTGCCATTGCGCTACCTACAATTGCCATAATCGTGGCGACTCCAATCGCCAGCGATGACGGCCGTTTCATGCCCCTCTCGCCGCGATCCAGTGCTTGAACCAGATGCAAATGCCGCCACAGGCTAGCGACGTCCACCACGACTCCCAGTGCAATCAGCGCCGTTCCAAACCACAGCGAAAGTCCCGTGGATTTCACGGTGATGTCTGATTGGCGCGCCTGCAGCAGCTCAAGGAACAGGCCAAAGCGCGCGACCACGAAGCCGAATCCCATCAGCGCCAAGCCGGTGCGAATCCATGCGAGAAATGTTCTTTCCGCGGCTAAATAATCACGCGGGTCCGTGCTGGCCGGTTCGCTCATGCCTCACTGAGATAACACATTCCAAGGTTTAAGGCGATAGCGCTGGCCGCTTGACTTTTCGCGGCAATCGATGTAGTCTGACATAGACTATCTATGCATCGATGGTCTATGATAGGAGAGTTCATGCCACGCGACGAAATTCCCCCGGGCACTTTGCACCTTTTGATCCTGAAAACGCTGGCGCGGCGCGGCGAGCTGCACGGCTACCAGATCGCTCGCACCATTCAGCAGAATTCCGAAGATGTGCTGCAGGTCGAGGAAGGCTCACTCTATCCCGCGCTGCAGCGCATGCTGCTGAAAGGCTGGGTCAAAGCCCATTGGGGAACCACCGACGAAAATCGCCGCGCCCGTTTTTACCGGCTGACGCCTGCGGGCAGGAAGCAGTTGCAGCTGGAGCAGTCGCAGTTCGAGCGCGTCGTTCGCGCCATCACACGCGTGATTCAAACGGCGTAAAAGGCAGTGATAAGTGACGAGTGACAAGAAATCGAAAAACGGCAAGCAACTCACCCTTGTCGCTGTTGAGGGGCAGAAAACATGATGTCGCTCAGCGAAATCGGACGCCGAGTAGCAATGCTTTTACGTCGCCCCAAATTTGACCGCGAAATGGACGAAGAGATGCGGCTGCATTTGGAGCTTCGCGAAAAAGAGCAAGAGGCGAGCGGAGTTTCAGCCGAGGAAGCGCACGCGAGTGCCCGGAAGAATTTTGGGAACGCGCTGGCGCTGCGCGAAGCCAGCCACGATTCCTGGGGCTGGACCTGGCTCGAACATCTGTCGCAGGATTTGCGTTTCGCCTTTCGCATGCTGCGCAAATCGCCCGGTTTCACGGCGACCGCCGTGCTGACTCTGGCCCTCGGCATTGGCGCGAATACCGCCATTTTCTCCATCGTCGATGCAGTTTTCCTTCGCCCATTGCCATACCCGAACGCGAACCGCATCTACGTCATTGACCGCACAGGTAATCGCATCGGCGGGTCATCCATCTCGCCGGCGATTTTTGCAGTCTGGCAGCGCCAGTCAGCGTCTATGTTCGATCATTTCGCACTTTTCCGAGCTACCGGCTCCGTGAAGCTGACTGGCCCAGATGAACCGCAACTGGTTCCGTCGGCGGGCGCATCAACGGAATTTTTCCCTGCTTTAGGCGTTCAGCCTGCCCTTGGGCGTAATTTTCGGCCCGAGGAAGGCCGGCCGGGCGGTTCGCACGTAGCAATCCTCAGTGATAGCTTTTGGCGGAGCCATTTTGGCGGCGATCCAAACATCCTTGGACGACACATAACGCTGGATGGCCAGCCGTTCACCATTGTGGGCATTTTGCCGCCCGGGTTCGTTTGGCCGATATGGTCGGCCGTGACGCCGCAAATCTGGCTCGCCGTGCAAGTACCGCTTACAAGCGACAATCCTTCAAACGGCGGACGGCTCGCTGTTGGGCTTTTGAAACGCGGCGTCTCTGCGGCGCAGGCCGAAGCCGCGCTCACGCCCTCTCTCGAGGATTTGCGTCACGAATTCCCAAAAATGTTCTCTCGAGGAGAACGGGCGCATTTAGTGCCGGTGCGGACTTTTGTGAAGCAGTCAGCAGGGACAGCGCTACTCCTGCTTCTCGGCGCGGTCGCCATGGTGCTGCTCCTTGCCTGCGCGAACGTAGCCAATCTGACGCTCGCGCGTTCCGCAACTCGCCAGCGGGAAATGGCCATTCGCAACGCTATCGGTGCAAAGCACGCGCGCCTTGTCCGCCAGCTTCTGACGGAGAGCATAGTCCTTGCCTTAATTGGCGGAGCGATTGGAATCATTGTGTGTTATGCAGTATTTGGAAGCATTCTTTCGTTAATTCCTGCCGACATTCCTCACATTGGCGGTTACAAGATTGACGCCGCCGTGCTTGTTTTCACCTCTGTGCTGAGCGTTATCACGGGAGTCATTTTTGGCCTTGCGCCTGCGATCGGTGCATCGCGGGTCGATTTGAACAGCTCCCTCAAAGAAGCAGCCGCGCAGATCGGTGCCGCCGGTGGCCGCATTCGCAGTGTCCTCGCATCGGTGGAATTGGCAATTTCTTTGATCTTGCTGATCGGCGCGGCGCTGGCGGTCCAAAGCCTGACGGGCCTGATGCGCACTCCCGCAGGATTTGATCCGTCGAACGTGCTGACCTTCCAAGTGTCGCTGTCAGGGGAGAGGTATGGGACGGCAGAGAAGCGCTCCGATTTCTTCCGCCAAGCCATTGAGCGCTTTTCGTCTCTGCCGGGAGTCGACGCCGCTGGGATCACAGATACATTGCCGACGCTTAATGAAGGGTCAGACGTGCTGTTTGCCATGGAGAGCGAATTCGGCGCGCAGGGCGGCACGCAAGCGCATGACGCGGACATTCGCGTCATCAGTCCCGACTATTTCCGGGCGCTTCGCGTTCCACTTCTGAGCGGACGCATATTGAATCCGGCCGATAACGCCAGCAGCGCGCCAGTGGTAGTCATCAATCAGGCGATGGCCAAAGCGTTCTGGCCGGGCCAAGATCCCGTCGGCCATCGCATCTGGATCGGCAAACCCATGGGGCCAGCCTCCGCTGAGCCCGCTCCGCGCCAGATTGTCGGTATCGTCGCGAACATGCGGCAGGACTCTCTCGCCTATCCGCCATCTCCTTCGATGTATATTCCTTACGAACAGACGCGCTACACCGATTCTGAATATTTTGTCCTGCGCACAAAGCATCAGCCGTTGCTATCTGTACCCGACGTGCGTGCCGCGCTGCACGCGCTCGATCCGGAAATTCCGCTGACGCAAATCAGCACCATGAGGGAGGTTGTTTCTTCCTCCTTGAAAGACTGGCGATTTCACGCCACGCTGCTCGGAATTTTCGGCGCGTTGGCGCTAATCATCGCCGCGATCGGCGTCTACGGAGTGATTTCGTATTCGATTGCGCAGCGCACGCATGAGATTGGCATTCGCATGGCGCTGGGAGCGCAGCGCGGCGATGTTCTGCGGCTGGTTATCGGCCAAGGCATGCGGCTGGCGCTGGCAGGCATTGTGATTGGCGTCCTGGCGGCAATTGGTTTGACGCGGCTGATGGCTTCGCTGCTCTACGGGGTGACGCCAACCGACCCAGCGACGTTCATTGGAGTGGCGATGGCACTTGCAGCCGTGGCGCTGCTGGCGTGCTATGTTCCGGCGCGGCGCGCGATACGAGTAGACCCAATGGAGGCGCTGCGCTACGAGTGAGCCATCGTCCCTGCGGGACGACAACGAAGGATGAAGGAAGCCCGGGAGTGCCCATTGATAATTGAGGGTTTAACGCTTGTTTCATAGGAGTGACGCATGGTTTCCTCGAAGCACGAAAATTGATCATTAAGCGGGAAATGCGGATCTGGCAGGCGCACCAATCAAGTTTATACTAAAGATTTATAACATAGCGTGGAACATAAGGCAAATCCTTTCTTTCCAGCGCAAAACCGTCCAAGGTGAAAAACGGCGGTTGAGGCATTTGCAACGTTTGTGGTCCGCGCGAGCTTTTTGACCACTGATGGTTGCGCTTCGCGACGCATGACGCAATTCTGCTGCTCTGGCGCTGCGATTCCAGCGTGACCTGCATCACGCAGGAACGTGACCGGCGTCACTCCTATCTGCCAGTTTCAAGGCTATCATTGCGACCACAATGGCCCGAGAGTCTCGCGCATGAGCCGCCGTTTTAGAATCATTCGCCGCGTAAATGAGGATACAATATGGGCCGGTGTTCCTATGCGCGCGCCCTACGGCCTGGAAATAATCGAGAACTGCGTCACCTGCCCTCATCGCGAGGAGCGCATCTTCTGCAATCTCTCGCCTGATGCGGTGCAGGATCTCTCGACGATTACTTCTGCTTCTGCTTATCCGAAAGGGGCAACGCTCTTCATGGAAGGGCAGGCGGTGCGCGGCGTCTTCATTGTGTGCAACGGGAGCGTCAAGCTTTCCACATCTTCTGCAGACGGCAAAACGCTGATCGTGCGGATTGCCGATCCCGGCGAAGTGCTGGGATTAGCAGCTACGGTGACAGGCAAACAATATGAATTGACTGCGGACGTCATTGAGCCGGCCCAGGCGAATTTTATCGCGCGCGGCGATTTTCTGGCTTTCCTTGAGAAATACGGAGAAGTCGCTTTGCGCGTCGCCCAGCAAATGGGCGAAATTTATCATGCTGCGGTCGCGGAGATGCGCTCGATCGGCCTCTCGCATTCCGCGGGAGAAAAACTGGCGCGCTTTTTGCTCGATTGGTGCGCCGGCCATGGAAACCAGAAAGAGGAGCCTCGCGCCACGCTGACCATGACTCACGAGGAAATTGCGCAAATCATTGGGTCATCGCGCGAGACCGTTACCAGGCTGTTCACGGACTTCAAGAAGAAGCGCTACCTCAACGTTGAGGGTTCTGCGCTGATCATTCGCAACAAATCTGCTCTCGAAAAACTCGCCGGCACTGCGGTATAGTTCGCTTTTCAAGGTTTTTTTCCGGTGGCTCGCGCGGTAGTGATATCCATCACGGCGCAATGTGACGTGCGTCACAGCGGCGTGTTAGCGGCGCACGTAACCTCGTCGGGTACGCAATTCATATCTGAAAACGAAAAGGCGGGTAATGATGAGCGAAAACAGAAACCTTCAGGCAGGGATGAAAATCGCCGCGGTAATGCTGGCGGGAATGACGGCAATTTGCATGACCCCATCTCGAACTCATGCCGCGCCGCAGGATGTCGCTGGCTATACGGTGCAGAACAGCCCGGGCGGCACGATTTCGGGAAAGATTCTGTACGCGGGAAAACCGGTGCGACCGAAGAAAGTCACTGTGACGCAGGATCAGGGAGCATGCGGAAATATGAAGCAGATCGATCCCGTGCAAGTCGAGCAGGGCGGCGTGGCGGATGCGGTGGTCTGGCTCGATGACGCCTCGCACGGCAAAGCCTTTGCCTTTCCAGCGGCGGTGCTTGATCAAAAGGGCTGTATGTTCATGCCGCACATCGTGCTGATGGCGCCAGGGCAGCTCAAGGTGATCAATAGTGACAACGCGGCGCATAACGTGCACATTTACACTAAAGCGAACCGGAGCTTCAATCAGGTGATGCCGCCGGGATCCGAACCTCTTCAAATTCCTCTATTTCGGCCGGACACAGCCATGGTTCGTTGTGATGTCCACACATGGATGCAGGGCTACATCATTGTGGCGAAAAACCCCTACTATGCGCTCAGTGGAAGCGGCGGAGCTTTCACTCTCACAAATGTGCCTCCCGGCACCTACCACTTGAAAGTGTGGCAGGAAACGCTCGGCACGCAGGAACAGACCGTGACCGTGCAAGCTGGACAGACAGCAACTGCCAATTTCACACTGAAGTAAAGTTCGGCGATCAGCGACGACCGAGAGTCAAATTGAGGAGAGGCCTCACGATGATTCTGCGCATTCAAAAGCTTGACTGGGTTTATGTGCTCTTGTTCATAGGAGTAGCAGCGCTCGTTATTTTGATTTTCTCTACTCCCAAGGCGCAGGCCGTGCCTAGTTTCGCGCGGCAGACCGGCCTGGCGTGCAGTTCATGCCACACGAATCCGCCGGAGCTGACGCCGCTGGGGCGGACATTCAAGCTGAACGGCTATTCCATGCGGGGGATCAACGTGATCACCGCCCAGCCGACGAAAGAGGCGGCCGGGCTGTCCCTGCTGTCCTATCTTCCTTTGTCGGCGTGGATCGAGGTTTCCAATACGGGCCTGCGCCGCCCGCAGCCTGGGACGCAGAATTGGAGCTACTCTCTTCCGCAGGATGCCTCGCTTTTTCTGGCAGGCGCGTATGCGAGCCATCTGGGCGGATTCGTTCAGGCTACGTATAATTCGCAGGACGATCACTTCACTTGGGACAACACGGACATCCGTTATGCCAGAAACACGCTGATTAAAAACAAGACTTTGGTTTATGGAATCGATCTCAATAACAATCCGACCGTCGAGGACCTGTGGAATTCGACGCCCGCCTGGGGATTTCCGTGGATCAATTCGCCCTCCGCTCCCACTCCCGCGGCCTCTGCCATCATTGACGGCCCGCTCGCGCAGGACGTCGCCGGCATAGGCGGGTATGCCATGTGGAATGACCATCTTTACGGAGCAGCGGCCGTGTATCGTTCTTCGCATCTCGGCCAGCCGTTGCCGAATCCCGGCACAAATTTCAGTTTCAACATTCAGGGCGCTGCGCCTTACTGGCGCGTGGCCTGGCAGCAAACCATGGGGAACAGCTATTTGGAATTCGGCGGCTACGGAATGCACATGAGATCCACGCCGCAGTCGATTATCGGCCCGGAGGACATTTACACCGACGCTGCCGTGGACGCGCAGTTCGAGCGCGTGCTGCCCAAGTGGCGCGACAATCTGGTTACGTTGCGCGGCACGTACATCCACGAAAATTCCACGCTCAATGCGGAGTTTCCCGCAGCAGCAAGCGTGCTGGGGCATCATCTGAATACCTTTCGCGTGAATGCGGTTTATCACTTCGGCTATCGCTATGCGCCAGCGTTCGAATATTTCGTGACCAACGGCACCAGCGATCCGTTGCTGTTCGCGCCGGCCGCGATAACCGGCAGCGCTAATGGAAGTCCCAACAGCAAAGGCTATATTTTGAACTTTACGTATTGGCCCGTGCAAAACATACGTTTGGCGGCGCAGTACACGGGATATACAGAGTTCAACGGCACCGGCCCAAACTACGATGGGTCTGGACGAAATGCCGGCGACAACAGCTCGCTTTATCTTTATGTGGGACTGATTTTTTAGTTTTTTTGGGGATCAGCAACTGTAGCGATTCTTCAAGACCCAAAGCCGCGGCGCAGCCAGAATCAATTGCCCGAGGCTTGGGATTCTAAAAGCCGGAGCTGCGGAACGATGCCAAAAAACCAAGAGAAGAAAATGGGTATGCGCACAGTGGCCTTTTTTCTGGCCGGTCTGGGATGCGTAACCATCGCAACCATGTCGTGGACAATAGCAGCTGCATCTCCGCGACAATCCGCGAGTTCCGCGAATGTTGGCGAAATTGCCGGCAAGATTTATTTTCAGGGGACGAAACCGAAACTACTTCCCATCAACATGGGAAAAGACCCTGTTTGCGTCTCCGAGCATTCCGGAACCGTCTATGCGCAGGATGGCGAAGTGAACAGCAACGGGACGCTGCCGAATGCTTTCGTTTACGTGAAGAGCAGCAGCGCTAAGCTCGCGAAAACGGCTCCGCGCAATTCCGTGGACCTCACGCAAAAAGGCTGCATGTACGAACCGCATGTTCTCGGCGTCATGGTGGGTCAGCCGCTTCAGGTTCTGACGCTCGATCCCACCACTCACAATATCCACGTGGTGCCAACAATCAATCACGAATGGAATGTGACACAACAGCCGGGTTCGCCATCGGTCATCCGGAAATTCACGCATCCGGAAATCATGATCCCCGTCCACTGCAACGAGCATCCGTGGATGAAAGCCTACATCGGGGTTGTCGACAATCCTTTTTTTGCGGTAACGGACAGTCAGGGCAGCTTTATTCTAAAAGATGTTCCAGCAGGGGAGTACACGCTGGCGGTTTGGACGGCGACGTTTGGCACGCAGGAGAAACACATCGTCGTGCAGGCCGGCGAAAAAACGAACGCAGATTTCACGTTTGAAAATCGCTGACGGGAATTGCAGATGCACATTTAGCGGATGCCGAGTTTTGCGATGATGCGCATCACGTCTTTGTGGGCCACGTCGTAGAGTTCGTGCTCGTCTTCCTGTTCGAGGCGTTCGCGAAGATATTCCGCGGCGATGAAGCTCGCTTCACGGTCGGTCAGTCCGCGCTTATACCGCTCGCGGAATTCCACGAACGCGGTATGCGCCAGGCCGAGGACCACGCCTTTGCCATCCACATAAAATTTGCAATCGATGGTGTCCGCGTGGCGCGTGGCAATGGCGTTCCACATGTGCGAAAAGCGCACGCGATAGACAATGTCGGTCATTTTCGAAGCGACTTCGAAAGGCTTCACAAAATCGCTCGTCGCGCCTTGATTGGGAATTCGCGTTACTGGCGTTGCGCTCATTTAATTTTTGCTCTCTAGCTCAGAATTCTCGCGCTACCTGGGCACTGCAACGGCCGCGTGCGCGTCTGAATAGCTACGAATTGCCGCGCCCACTCCTGCGCCGGCGGACAACCGGAAGCCCTGATCCAGCAGACATTTCTCCAAGGCCGCGAGGAAAAGCAAAACATTATTCTTCTGGCAGCCGTGGCCCATCAGCCCGACGCGCCAGAGTTTGCCTTTTATTGGCCCGAAGCCGCCGCCAATTTCGATATTGAATTCATCCAGCAGCTGGTTGCGAACTTTGGCGTCGTTCACGCTGGGCGGAACTTTGATTCCGGTCACGGTCACTTGCCGGTCCTCCGGATTTTCGACGAACATTTCCAAACCCATGGCCTCGAGGCCCGCGACCAGAGCGTCGCGATTCTCACGGTGGCGAGCCCAGCGCGTCTGCAAACCCTCTTCCAGCACGATGCGCAGCGCCTCGCGCATCGCGAATACCAGGGAAATCGGCGCGGTGTGATGGTAGGTGCGCTCTTTGCCCCAGTAATTCATGGTGGTGGTCAAATCAAAATACCAGCTCTGCACCGGGGTTTTCCGCGCGCGAAGAACCTCTTCGGTGCGCGGATTTACGGTAATCGGAGCCATGCCCGGAGGCGCGCTGAGCGCTTTTTGCGAGCCGCTGAAGCAGATGTCGATTTTCGTTTTGTCCACGTCAATGGGCATGCCGGCCAATGTGGAGACGGTATC
Organism: Candidatus Acidiferrales bacterium; assembly: GCA_035933545.1. GTDB lineage: Bacteria > Acidobacteriota > Terriglobia > Acidiferrales > UBA7541 > DAHUXN01. Next base: position 97,333 of record DASYYQ010000116.1, read on the forward strand.
CACGACGAGCAGCGCACCCAGTTCGTCCGCAACTCTGCGCATGTTGTCGAGATTGGTCACCACACCGGTGGAGCTTTCGCCATGGGTCACGCCGACGATTTTGATTTTTTTCCCCTTGCCCGCGCGGCGAACATCTTCCGGGTCGCACGGCTTGCCGTAAGGCGCTTCGACGCGAATAATTTTCGCGGGCGTGCGTCCGGCAATGATGGCCATGCGATCGCTGAAAACTCCATTGACACAGATAATCGCTTCATCGCCCGCTTCGAGCGGATTGGACACGGCCGCTTCGATTCCGCCGGAGCCCGACGCTGAAATTGGAAAAGTGAGGCGATTCTGCGTTTGAAAAACTTGGCGAAGCAGGACTTGCACGTCGCCCATCATTTCGAGGAACCATGGATCCAGATGACCCACAATGGGCGTGGACATAGCGCGGTAAACGCGCGGGTCAATCTGAGAAGGGCCAGGAGTCAGCATCAAGCGGTTCGGCGGAAGCAGTTCACCAATGGGCGAGTTCATGTCTTATCCTTGCCGCGCTTGCTTGCCAGTCAAAAATTAAGATGTGGCCGGGCGCCGTGTCTTATGGTGGCAGGCAGGCGCTCGATGATTTCCTCGGTACCCGGTCGCAAGGGAGTAGTTTCTCCAATTTCAGGCATGCTGGTCAACATCCAAAATGGCTCCGACCATGAAAGGCGCAAAAGGCGCGATTTTCAGCCCCCGATTAGAAAATTCCCCGGACTAGCGCTGCCGAGAAAGACAAGCTGGTCAAAGGAGTATCTAGCATGATCGAGGAATCGCGGCGAGTAACCCGCATTTCGCCGCGAATCGATCGCGTTCCTTAACCCCTACTGTATGAGAGAGATTGCTCCCGCTCGATGGGCAGTAGACTAGCGCCTAGAAACCAGATTGACAACCCGCCTCCGCTCTGATTATT